>CAZBOK010000131.1:0-10848 GCA_964493525.1 uncultured Phycisphaeraceae bacterium
CGGCGGAATCGCGGCGCTGGCCGGCCACGCCGCGCTCGCGGAGTTGATCGTCGCGCAGACGAAGCTCGGTCCGGCGGCGGCCGACGCGCTCGCGAAGCTGCCCGCGCTGCGCCGCGTCCACGTCTGGAAGTCCGGGCTGACCGCGGACGACTTGAAGCGACTTGCCGATGCGCGTCCCGACGTCGCGATCGTCACCGGTGACGAGCCGCTTGCCGACGGCCTCGAGGCGGAGACCGAAGTGAAGCTCGGTAAGGAAGCGGCGGCGTCACCGTCGGGCACGCCCGCGGCCGCGACCACGGATCCGCTCGCTCCGGTGAACACCGTCTGCCCGGTCTCGGGCAACCCGCTCGACCCGGACTACAAGGTCATCTTCAAGGGGAAGGTGATCGGCTTCTGCTGCCCGCACTGTCCGGGCAAGTTCCTCGAGAACCCGGCGGCGTTCGAGGGCAAGCTGCACTGAGCGGGGCGGGGCGCGGGCGCGACGAGCGAGTCGAGTTTTCCTCGATTTTGCGGTAATCGGCGAACGGCTCCACGGATGTTCCGGGAGCCCGGAGGCCGCACTCGTGCGAAGCGGGCTGCAGCTTCGGAACCCACCTCGAGGAGATCGCGCCGATGAACCCTGCTCATCGCATCTCGTCGCTCGTCGCGCTCGCGACGGGCTGCTTCGTCCTTGCCGCTGCGTCGCTCGCGACCGCCGGCGGCTGGGTCTCGCTCTACAACGGAGCCTCCAACCAACGTCTGCAGCCGAACGAGCCGCCGAAGGCGATGTGGTTCCAACTCTGGCGGCGACCTCGCCAAGGGAACGCGGGTGTGCTCGTCAACAAGAGCATCGTCGTGTACCAGGATGGGTCCGGCGCCGGGCCATCGCCCGATGACTTCGTCGGCGTCGACATCCTCACCGGCGCGACGCTTTGGTCGTTCACCCCGACCGCATCGCAGGGCGGCCACAACCGAGTCGGCTGCATCGCCGGCGATCGCGTGCTGCTCCCCGCTTCGAAGAACGGCTCCGGGGCAGTCGCCAGCTTCGCGGAGCAAGTCGACTGCATCGCGCTGGCGACGGGCGTGAAGTTCTGGACCTGGAGCTCGGGAGTCTCGGGAACCGTCGAAGACCTGCAGGTTTCGCCCAAGCCGCTTTTCAGTGCGCCCGGATCGCCGACGTTCGACGTGACGTTCGCGACGATGGATCACATCGACGGCGACACGTCCGCGACGAATCCCTACGGCGGCACGAACGCGGTCTTCCGGCGCTTGAATCCGCTCGCGCTCACCGGTCCCGCTGCGCTCATCTGCACGAGTCCGTCGACGCCGCCCTCGCCGGAGACCTGGATTTCCGGACCGTTCGCCGTGTGGCAACCCGGCTTCCCGGCGCTCGCGCCGAACGTGTTCGGCATTGAGCACACGCCGAACTCCCCGGCGAAGAACTGGCAATCCACCGTGTTGAGGGGCCGCGACGTCGCCACGCTGCTCAACCCCGCCGCTCCGCCGACCGGTTCGCCGGCATTGAGCGTCAACACGCCGTTCTTGGTCAACAGCATGTGCCGATGCCCGCTCGTGCTGAACTCCGGTCGCGGATACCTCGTCGACTCGAGCGACGGCGTCCCGACGGCGAACACGGTCGAGCTCAAGTGCTTCACGATGAGCACCGGCGCGCTGAAGTGGAGCGTCACGCTCCCGAGCACGACGAGATTCCTGATGCCGTTCGTCGGCAAGACGAACGTCGTGGTGCCGGATCCCAAGGACAAGAAGGTCTACGTGTTCAACAAGGTGACCGGCGCCTCGGTCGGCTCCGGCCTGCTGCCGTGGACCACCGGCGCTCCGATGGACGCGTTCGGGGGCGTGCTCCTCAAGGACGACTACGGTTATCTGCCGCTCGACAACGGCGACGTCTACCTCGGACACGCCGCGACCGCGATCGGAGTCGTGCACCACGAAGCGGGCGGCTTCCACACCGTGACGCCGATCGTCCCGGTCGACGGCTTCATCCTCGTCTCCACGCCGAACGAGCTCGCCTGCTACTTCCATGGCGCCGTGTTCTACGGTCCGCCGTTCGAGGGTCCGGTGACGACCAACCGGATCTCATTGACCGGAATCGGGCCGCCGCGAATCGGCACCGTGCCGACCTTCAGTGCGACGAACTGCGTCCCGAACGCTCCCGTGATCCTGATGCTGTCGTCCGCGCGTGCGTCGATCCCGAACTACCTCGGCTCGCTGGATCAACTGGTCGTGGATCCGACGGCAGGCTTCGTGCAGCTCGCCGGCCTCGCCGACGCGACCGGTCGCGCGGACTTCCCCTTCGCGATTCCGAACAACCCGGCAATGGTCGGGTCGGTCATCGATTTCCAGGCACTCGTCGTGAACGGCGCCGCGGTGGGCGGGATCGAGCTCTCGAACGGCCTCGAAATGACCGTGATCAACTGAGGCCGCGGCGCGTCGATTCGCTCACGGCTTCTTCGGAGCGGTCCACTCCTGCTTGAGCGTCGCGAGTCCCGCGGTGTACTCCTTCGGCGCACCGCCGGGGCCGGACAACTCGATCGCCTTGTCGAGCAGCGGCAGCGCCGCGTCGGTCTCGCCGCGTTCGCGCAGGTAGCGGGCCTTCCACTCGCAGGTCCAGAAGTTCTCGCTCGCCGCGTACGCGCGCGTCGCGCATTCGAAGCCTTGGTCGAGCCTCGTGCGCGTCGCCATCCGGTACTTCGCGACCTGCAGCGGCGTCTGCCAGTCCTTCGCGTCCGCCGCATCGAGCGCGCTCTCGATCCCCGCCTCGACGAGCCCGGCCGTGTCGATCGCGATGTCGAAGCGGACGCGCACCGTGCTCCACGCGAACTCCACTTGAGCCGTGCTGTCGCCTTCCGGCGTGATCGCGAACGTCAACGACTCGACGCTCGGCCCGCTGTCGGGTTTCACGTCGAAGCGCAGCACGTCCTTCGCGGCGTCGTGGAAATACGCTCCCCATTGCTTCGCCTGCGAGTTGAGGATCAGCGTCCAGCGGTCGGCGCGCGGGATCGCGAACAGCGCGTACGTGCCGGCTTTCACCGCCTTACCGTCGATCGTCACGTCGTCGCCGAAGGTGATCGTCGTCGCGTCGTTCGCGCCGAAGCGCCACACCTCGCCGTTCGGCTGGAACGCGCGGCCGCCGAGCACGGGACGGTGGTAATCGATCTCGAGGTCGGTGATGCCGACGCGTTGCGTCACGGTCGCCGCGGGGCTCGCTTGCGGCAGCTCGAGATCCGCGAACGCGACGAGCGATGACACGAGGGTGGCGGCAAGGATGGGAATCATGTGCGGCTTGGATCTCCGAACGCGGGGGGGTTGCACCGAATCGATTACCGGCCCGCCGGGCCGCCATTGAATCGAATTCGTGCCGCGCGCGCTTCGCTTGACGCGCGGAACTCGCGGACATACGGTCCCATGCGCCGAGCGCGAGGCGACGCGAGATGAGCGAGACGATCGAGGTCCGCCCGTTCAAGGGGCGCGACGAGTACCAGCGGATGGTCGACTACTTCGTCGGCGCGACGGACGCGTTCCTCGCCGGGATGGGCGTCGATCGCGCGCGGCTGCCAGCGCGCGAAGCATGGCTCGAGGCCGTGATGCGCGATCACGGTCGCCCGCCGCGGGAGAAGGAGCGCGCCTATCTCGCGTGGGTCCTCGACGGCGAAGCGATCGGCCACTCGAGCATCAACCAGATCGCGGTCGGGAAGCAGGCGTTCATCCACCTGCACCTCTGGCGGCCCGAGCGGCGACGCGCCGGTCTGGGGACGACGTTCATCCGCATGTGCGCGGAGCGCTTCGCGCGCGACTTCGGACTCGAACGCCTCTACTGCGAGCCGTACGCCGAGAACCCGGCGCCGAATCGAGTCGTGACGAAGGCCGGGTTCCGCTTCGTCGAGCGGCGCCGCTGCATTCCGGGGCCGATCAACTTCGAGCAGGACGTGAACCGGTACGTGATGGAGTTCGGAGCCGGAGGGCGCGCGTGATCGGGTCGCGGCGCGCCCTCGTTCTCGCGCCGCTCGCCGCCCTCGGACTCGCGGGCGCGGTCGTCTGCGGCGTCGCCGCGTCGCGGGGACAGTCGGTGGATCCGTCGGTCGCGGTCGCCGCGGTCATCGGCGCGCTCGCGCCCGTCCTGCTCGTCACGTTCATCGCCGGGATCATGTAGGTCGCGGTTCGATCGTTCGCGAGGAATGGCGCGGCTCGACTCGTGCGACACGCGGAGGTCACGCTCCGGCTGTCATCCGACGCGGCGATCCCGCACCTCGAGGCGGCGCTGCGGTCGTTGCCGCTGAAGAGCATCGGAGCCGAGCGCCGCGACAGGATTCGGGTCACCGCCGTCACGCATCGGACCTGGAAGTCGTGGGGCGAGACGCTCGTCGCGGAAGTCACCGAACTCAGCGACGGCAGCTCGCACGTCCGCATCGAGAGCCGGCCGCTGGTCGCGACGACGCTCCTCGATTACGGGAAGAACCGCGAGAACGTCGAGCGGTGCGTCGCGGAGCTGCGGACGGTCGCGCAGGCTTGAGAGACGGGGGCCGGGATGCGGCAAGCGTTCTTCGTCGCGCTGATCGTCGTCGCCGCGTGCGGGATCCTGATGTGGCGCACGTCGCGATCGCTCTCGATCCTGTATCGATGGGTGAACGAGAACGGTTTGGAGTTGCTGAGTCGGGAAGAGCGCTGGGTGATGCGGGGCCCGTTCTTCTGGTTCACCGGCAACGGCCAGGTCGTCTACCACGTGAGGGTGCGCGACCGGGAAGGACGTGAGCACTCGGCGTGGGTGCGGTGCGGCGGTTGGTTCCTCGGTCTCCTGTCCGACCACGCGGACGTGCAGTGGGATGAGGACTCGCCCTAGTCCGCACGCGCGAGCGGCGGGTGGTCAGCCCCACACCGCCGCATCCGCCGGGTGCATCGTCGAACCGTCGTAGCGGATTCCGGGTTCGCGGTCCTTCGCGAGCAAGAGCGGGCCGTCGAGGTCGACGAAGTCGGCGAGCGGCGCGAGGAGCTGCGCCGGCGCCATTGCGAGCGAGGTTCCGACCATGCAGCCGATCATCACGCGCAACTGCGCGGCGCGGGCGGCGGTCACCAGCGCGAGCGCGGCCGTCGCGCCGCCGGTCTTGTCGAGCTTCACGTTCACGGCGTCATATCGATCGCGCAGCTCGGCGAGTCCACGGACGTCGTGGCAGCTCTCGTCCGCGCACACGGGGACGGGCCGTCGCACGCGCGCGAGCGCGGCGTCGTCGCCGGCGGGCAGCGGTTGCTCGACGAGCGCGACTCCGTGGCGCGCCATCGCCGCGAGCATCGACTCGAGCTCGGACACCGGCCACGCTTCGTTCGCGTCGACGATCAGCGTCGCGCGCGGCGCCGCGGCACGCACCGCCGCGACGCGCGCCTCGTCGCCCTTCCCCGCCACCTTCAGCTTGAGGAGCGGACGCGCCGATTCGCGGCGCGCGGCCGCGGCCATCTTCTCGGGAGTGTCGAGCCCGATCGTGAACGCCGTGACGACGTCGCGCGGTTTGGGCGCGCCGAGGATCTTCCACGCGGGCACGCCGGACGACTTCGCTTCGAGATCGAGCAGCGCGCAGTCGATCGCGTTGCGCGCCGCGCCGGGCGGCAGGAGGTCGAGCACCTGCGCGCGAGTCGCACCCGACTCGACCGCGGGCCGGACGCGCTCCACGTCCGCGAGCACCGAGTCCTTCGACCAGCCGTAGCGCGCGTACGGCCGGCCCTCGCCGCGACCGCGCGCGGCGCCGTCCGCGATCGCGACCACGACGACCTCGACTTCCGTGCGCACGTCGCGCGAGATCGCGAACGCCTCGCGCAGCGGCCAGACCTCGACGGACGTCGTGACGCGGCGCATCGGCGTCGGTCGATCAACCGAGGCGGTCGATGAGGGCGCCGACGCCTTGCCGCATCGGATCGACGGCGGGCAGGCCGGTCTCGCGCGCGGCTTCGACGAGCGCGCGCTCCGCGTCGGCCGGCGAGAGCGACGACGTGTTCAAGCTGACGCCGATGCAGCGGATCTCGGGGTTCGTGACGCGCCCGAGCAGGAGGTTCACGTCGATCGCCTCCTTGAGCAGCGGGAGGCGCTGGTGCGGCAGGTGGCGGATGTGGGGACGTCCGGCCTCGTGACAGAGCACGATGACGTCCGGCTGCGCGCCGTGCAGGAGGCCGAGCGTCACGCCCGCGAACGCGGGATGGAACAGCGAGCCCTGGCCTTCGATCAGGTCCCAGTGATCCGCGTCGTTCGCCGGCGCGAGCGTTTCGACGGCGCCCGCGACGAAGTCGGACACGACGGCGTCGACCGCGATGCCGCTGCCCGCGATCAGGATCCCGGTCTGGCCGGTCGCGCGGAACGTGCACCTCACGCCGCGGCGCTTCAGCTCCGCTTCGATCGCGAGCGTCGTGAACATCTTCCCGCACGAGCAGTCGGTGCCGACGGTCAGGAGGCGCTTGCCGCGACGACGCGCGCCGGTGCCGGTGTCGAACGAACGGCCGGCGTGGCGGATGTCGAACAGCCGGCGGCCGTGACGTCGCGCCGCGTCGACCAGGCGCGGATCGTCGGCGAGTTTCTGGTGCATGCCGCTCACGACGTCGAGGCCGCTCTCGAGCGCGGCGACGATCGTCGTGATCCACGACTCCTGCAGACGACCGCCGGAGGCGACTACGCCGAGCACGAGCGTCTTCGCGCCGAGCGCCTTCGCCTCCGCGATGGTCCGGTCGGGGATCCGCGCGTCCGCCTTGCAGCCGGGCAGCCGGAGTTGGCCGATGCACCAGTCGGGGCGCCACTGGACGCAGGCGACGCCCATCTTCGCGGCGAGCTGGTCGCGCGCGTCGCCGAGGAACACGAGGTACGGCGGTGAGAAGTCGGGCACGCGCGGCATCGTAAGAGCGCGGCGGCGGGTCGCACCGCTCGAAGGTGCGACCCGCCGCCGCGGGCGGAGCCGGTTTCGATTCGCGCGCCGACCGGCGGTCAGCTCCCGATCACGAGACCGAAGAACTCGCCCGCGGTCGCGACTCCGGTGAAGCCGCCGGTTCCCTGGATGAGGAACTGCGCGCCCGACGAGTCGAGGCTGCCGCCGAACTGCCCGTAGATCACGTTGATCCCGCCGGCGTCGATCGCGGTGTCGATGTCCTCGCTCGGCGCGCCGACGACGAGGTCCATCACGCCGTTCTTGTCGAAGTCGCCCGCGCCGAGAGACGTGCCGAAGTTGTCGTACTGCTCGCCGATCTCCGGGATGCCCGGTGAGTCCTGCGACCAGACCTGGCGGCCGACGGACGTCAGCCCGAGCGCGCCGCCCTTCAGGATCAGCACCGCACCGGGACGGATGTCGCCCTGCAGATCGAGCGGGTTGCCGATCGCGAGGTCGGCGATCGCGTCGCCGTCGAAGTCGGCGCTCGCCACGGCGATGCCGAAGAACTCTCCGGTCTCGGCGGAGGTCGCGAGTCCGGCGACGTCCTCGTTCCACGTCTGTTTGCCGACCAGCGTCGGTCCGGTGGTGGAGCCGGGGAGCACGTAGACCGCGCCCGCGCCGTTCTTGCCGTGCACCGTCTCCGCCTGGTTCGAGATGACGAGCTCGTGCTTGCCGTCGCCGTCGAAGTCGCCCTGCCCGAGGACGCGCGCGAAGTCCGGCTCGAACGACGGGCCGACGGCGACGTCGGCGGCGTAGACGATCGAGTTCTTCTTCGCCTTCAGCCCGTGCTTGCTGCCGAGGATCACTTGCACGGCGCCGTCGAACACGCCGTTCACTTCCTGCGGGACGCCGACCGCGAGATCGTCGCGACCGTCGCCGTTGAAGTCGCCGGCGATGACCGCGGCGCCGAACTGATCGTCCGTCTCGCACGTGTCCTTCATGCGGCGCGTGTCCTGCGAGATCAACTGGTTCTTGAACGCGGTGATCCCCTTCTTCGAGCCGTACAGCACGGCGACCGCGCCGGCCTGCGTCTTGCCATGCACCGTCTCGAACACGCCGGCCGCGATGTCGTCGAAGCCGTCGCCGTTGAAGTCGCCGGTTGCGATCGACAAACCGAAGCGCTCCTGGCCCTCGCCGAGCCGACCGAGGTCGACGACCTCCGGCTTGTCCTTCACCTTGTGGCCTTTCGAGTCCTTGCTCGCCTGGTTCCATTCCTTCGGCGCGCTGAGACCGCTCGCGCCGCCCATCACGACGATGATCGAGCCGGACCCGTAGATCCCCTTCACGCGGCGGTTCGGGTCGCCGATGACGAGGTCGTCGAAACCATCGCCGTTGAAGTCGCCGGTGGCGACGGTCGTCCCGAGGCGCTCCGAGGCTTCGGCCGAGCCGAGGCCGAGCGACTGCCAGTCGAGGTCCTGGCGCGCGCCCGAGCCGACCACCTGTCCGGGTACGCCGAAGATGACCTGCACCTGCCCGGCGTCGATGATGCCACCGACGTCGGCCCACGGATCACCGACCACGAGGTCGTCGACCCCGTCGCCGTTGAAGTCGTGTCCGGCGCGCGCGGCGGGCGCGAGGCCGAGCGACAGGAGCGTCGCAGCGATCGAAAGACGTGAGAGAGCGGATGCAAGCATGGTGAGATCTCCAGGGCTCAGTGTGACTCACGTTCTGAACCGTGCCGGCAGACACGGCCTCAGAAAACACCCTCCCGGCACAGGCGCAGATTGCGCCGACAGTTGTGCCTTCTAGATCCCGGGGCGGAAGTGTAACCCGGATCGCGCGAATGCCGGAAATCCATCAACTCTTGCAGAATCTTCGGACCCCCCTCCATTTCACGGGGGTGGGCGGGACGGGGATGAGCGCGCTCGCGCAGCTCCGCGCGTTCGCGGGGGGCGCGGTCACGGGGAGCGATCGAGCGTTCGATCGCGGCGAGATGTGTGAAGAGCGCGCGGCCCTTGCGCAAGCAGGCGTGCGCATCGTCCCGCAGGACGGCAGCGGCGTGCTCGGCGCGGCGGCCGTCGTGGTGTCGACGGCGATCGAGAACGACGTGGCGGATGCGGCGGCCGCGCGCGCGGCGGGCGTGCCGATCCTCCATCGCGCCGACCTGCTCGCCGCATACGTGGAAGGCGATTCGGTCGGAGTCGCCGGCACGAGCGGGAAATCGACGGTCACCGCGATGACGTTCGAGATCCTCGCGCGCGCCGGTCGCGATCCCGGGCTCGTCACCGGCGGCCGACTCTTGTCGCTGATGCGCGCGGGGAAGTACGGCAACGCGGCAGCGGGCCGCGGACCGCTCGTGTTCGAGGCGGACGAGAGTGACGGCAGCCTCGTGAAGCACGCGCCGCACGCCGCGGTCGTCCTCAACCTCCACAAGGACCACATGGAGGAAGCGCGCGTGATCGAGCAGTTCACGACCTTCGCATCGCGCACTCGCGGACCGCTCGTCGTGAGCGACGACCCCGGGCTCGGAGCGCTGCGCGAGCGCGCGACGCTCGTCTTCGGGTTCGGCGACGATCTGCCGCGCGATGCAATCGCCGGCGAGGCGCTCGCGCTCGGGCCGGATCACTGCGCGTTCACCGCGCGCGGCGTCCGCTTCCGGGTGCCGTTCCCCGGAGCGCACGTCGCGTTCGATGCGCTCGCCGCGGCGGGCACCGCGCATGCGATCGGCGTCGACCTCGCGACGTGCGCCGCCGCACTCGCCGAGTTCGGCGGCGTGCATCGTCGGTTCGAGACGATCGGCGAGCGTCGCGGCGTCGTGGTGATCGACGACTTCGCTCACAACCCGGAGAAGGTCGCCGCCGCGATCCGCGCCGCTCAGGACCGCGCCGGCGCCCGCGGTCGCGTCGTCGCGCTGTTCCAGCCGCATGGCTACGCGCCGATGCGCTTTTTCCGCAACGAGCTCGCGGCCGCGTTCGCATCCGCGCTGCGCCCGGCGGATCGCGCGTTCGTCCTGCCGGTGTTCTTCGCCGGCGGCACCGCGGTGCGCGACCTCACCGAGCGCGACCTCGCCGATGACGCTGCGCGCCTCGGCGCTCCGGTGGAGCCGATCGGCGCGCGCGACGAAGCGCCCGCGCGAGTCTCCGCGATCGCGCGCGAGGGCGACATCGTCCTCTCGATGGGAGCTCGCGACCCGGCGCTGCCGGCGCTCGCCCGGGCGATCGTGGCGGCGTTGTGAGCCCACGCGGGTCGGAACGGCCGCGGCGCGAGGGCCAGGTCACGCATCCCGTGATTCTCGCGGCGTGCATCGGCATCGTCCTCATCGCCGCGCTCTGCGGCGCCGGCCCGTCGAAGACGATCCACCATTACATGTTCGTCGACCGCGAGCGGCAGCGCATCGAGGACGAGGCGTTCCTCTCGACGCCGGCGCTGGAAGGCGCGCAGGTGAAGTACACGTGGAAGGAGCTCGAACCTGAGGCGGACGAGTTCGACTTTGCGAGGATCCGCCACGACCTCGCGTTCCTCACGGAGCACGGGAAGAAGTTGTTCGTGCAGGTGCAGGACGTGTCGTTCGACGGCGCGATCGTCCCGGTGCCGGCCTACCTGCAGCAGGACCCGCGATTCCACGGCGGCGTCGCGCGACAGTGGCCGGACGACACCGAGGACGCGGTCCCGGCCGGTTGGGTCGCGCGGCGTTTCGATCCCGCGGTGCAGGCGCGCTTCGCGACGCTGCTCGCCGCGCTCGGCGCGGAGTTCGACGGCAAGATCGAAGGGATCAACCTCGCGGAGACCGCGGTCGAGTTCGGCGAGAGCGGCCGGCGCTTCCCCGAGGGATTCACGCCGGAGGCGTACCGCGACGGAGTCATCGCGAACCTCCGCGCATTGCAGCGGGCGTTCCGCCAGTCGGTCGCGGTGCAGTACGCCAACTTCATGCCCGGCGAGTGGCTGCCCGACGACGATCACGGATACCTGCGAGACGTCTATCGCGCGGCGCGCGAGCTGAAGGTCGGCGTCG
>CAZBOK010000132.1:0-10833 GCA_964493525.1 uncultured Phycisphaeraceae bacterium
CCTTGCCGTCCGCGTCCGCGATCGACGGCAACGCACGCGCGGTCGCGTCGAGATCGCCCGAGAACCACGCGAGCAGCGCCGCGACCGGGCTGGCGGGATCGGCCGGCGCGAGCTCGACGAGCGTGTCCGCGGAGAGGTCGGCGACCGCGACCCTCGCCGCCGGCGCTTCGAGGACGACCTCGCCGTGCTCGCGATCGATCGACTTCAACGTGCCCTTGACGATGCCCGAGCGCGTCGCGAGGCGGACGGCTTGACCCTGCTTCGCCGCGAGAGCGGCGAACGCGCGGTCGCGCAGCGCGGCGGTCTCCGGCGCCGCGCGCACCAGGAGCGCGAGCCACGGATCGAGGACGCGGCCGGAGCCGAGCGCGGCCACGGTGCGCGTCACGTGCTCGAAGTCGCGGCGTGCGTAGCCATCCTCCACCTCCGGCAGCGCCGCGGCCTCGGCCGCCCGCCGTGCGTCCGTCGCGTGCTCGCGTGCCGCGGCGACGATGCGTTCGCGCCGCTCGTCGATCGCGGCGCCGATCGTCCCGGGCGCGTGCTCGGTCGCGGTCTCGCCGGGGAACTCCGCGCGCGGCACCCCGAGCACCGCAAGGACGTCGGATTCGAGAGCTGCCTCGGCTGCGGCTCCGGCCGCGGCGGCATCGAACGGCCACTGCGAAGCGGCGGCGTCGACGTCGAAGCCGACGTCCCCGACCTCGCGGATCGCTCGCTCCCGCTCCTCACCGATCGCGCGGGCCAGTCTCGCGTCGACGAGGGCGAGTTCGCGCTCGAGCGTCTCGCGCGCCGCGACGACGAGCGGCGCGTCGTTGTCGATCGACTTCGCTTCGCCGACGTTCTTGCGCGCGGCGGCTTCGACGCTCTCGCGCGCGGCTCGCGGCGCGTCAGCGCGTGCGCGGTCGAGCTCGCGGCGCGCGTCCGCGAGTTTGTGGTCCTCGATCGACGACGCCGTGCGTTCGCCGACCTCGGCCGCGAGCGCGGCCATCGACTCGAGGACGGCGGCGCGCGTCGCGAGAGCGAGCGACCCGATGCGATCGCGCTCCGTCGACATCGCGCGCGATGCGCCGGTCGCGAGCGGCGCGGGCAGCTCGGCGACCGTCGCGCCGAACGCGGCGGGCGCACCGGCGGAGATCGCGTCGTCGAATCGTGCGGTCGCGCCGTCCGGGTCGCCTTCGGCGATCTTCCGTTTCGCTGCGGTCGACGCCTCGGACGCGAGGCGTGTCGCCGCAGAGTCGACCGCGCGCACGACGGCGTCGCGCAGCTCCGGCCAGCGATCGGGATCTCCGAGCGCGATCCACGCGGCGGGCGGCCGGATGCGACCGGCCGCGAGATCCGCGACCTCGAACGGCGGCCGTTGCGACGCGTCCGTCGGCGGACGCGATTCGTTCGCAGAGCCGTCCCCATCCGGACGGTAGCGGAAGAACAGCACGACGACTGCTGCGAGCACGATCCCCGCGAGCGACAGCGCGATCGCGCGAATGCGCTTGCGTGCGCCGGGCAGGCGCGATGCCGCGTCCCACTCGATCCCCGGCAGCGGTCCCGGCGCGTGCTGATCGAGGCGATCGAGATCCTTCACGAGCAGGTCGGCGCTCCCGTACCGGAGCGCGGGGTCCTTCGCCATCAGCCGCGCGATCACGCGCGAGAGACCCGGCGACGTTCCGGGCCAAATGCTTTCCGGCGGCGGCACGGGAGCGAACAGGATGTTCGAGATGACTTCGGCGAGCGTGTCGCCGCGGTGCGGCGGCTTGCCGGTCACCATGTGGTAGAGCGTCGCGCCGAGCGAGTAGAGATCCGAGCGCGCGTCGGCGGCGCGCGGGTTCCGCGCCTGCTCGGGCGCGATGTACTGCGGCGTGCCGACCGTGCTGCCGGGCCGCGTCAGCTCGAGATCCTCGCGTCCTCGCGCGAGTCCGAGGTCCGCGAGCTTCACGCGCCCGTCCGACGCGAGCAGCACGTTCCCCGGTTTCACGTCGCGATGGACGATCCCGCGCTGGTGCGCGTGCGCGAGCCCGTTCGCGACGGCGCGCGTGATGCGGATCGCGTCGGCCTCGGAAACGCGGCCGGCGCGGTCGAGCCGCGCCTTCAGGCTCTCGCCCGGCACCAGCTCGAGCGCGAGGAAGAACGAGTCGCCGTCCTGGCCGAAATCCCAGCAGCGCACCACGTTCTCGTGGTCGAGCGCCGCCATCAACTTCGCTTCGCGCTTCAAGCGCAGGATCTGGCGCTCCGACGATCCGTCGGCCGCGAGGTCGAACACCTTGAGCGCGACGGAACGATCGAGGGTGACGTGGCGCGCCGAGTACACGCGCGACATGCCGCCGCTGCCGAGCAGCCCGTGCACCACGTAGCTGCCGATCTGTCGAGGCCGCGAAGGCGCGGGATCCGCCATCTCAGTGGTCCCGCTTCATCACTTCCGCGCGCAGCAGCGGATCGATCGCCGCCACGGGTTTGCCCTCGACGGCGACGAACGCCTGGTCGATCGCCAGCACCGCGCCCGGGCTCGTCGGCGAGACGTTCGCGCCGGGCTGGCGGTCGCGCACCACGTCGAAGAACTTCTTCAGCTTGCCCTTCCCGGCGAGCCGCCAGCGCTGGTACAGAGCCATCCCCTTCGCGACGTCGAGCATCGTGAACTCGCCGTGCTCGCGCCTCACCACCTGATCGAGCGGCGTGTCGGCGGAGGTGCGCAACGCTTCCTTCAGCGCGTCGACCCAGTTGCCCGCCTCGAAGAACGAGCGGTCCGCTTCGCGAATCGGGCGCGCATACTTGCCGGTCGCCACCGTGAAGACCACGTTCTTGCCCATGAGGTCGAACTCGGTGAGCGCGGCGAACGACTCGTCGAGGAACGGCGGCAGCTTGCGATGCTCGCCGCGGTAGCGGTTGAGCAGGACGTGACCGAGCATGTTCGAGCAGTGCGCCGACGCGTTCTCGTCGCCGCGGTTGCCGACGTACGTCGCGGCCATCTGCCACTGGTCGAAGTGATGCACGCTGACGACGGTCTTCGCGCGGGCGATCCATTCGGCGGGAAGGTGCTGCGCGGTCCCTGCCCAGTCGAGGAACTTCTCGTAGTCGAGGCGCGTGCGCCACACGAAGACGTCGATGCGGTGCGGGCCGAACCAGCCGAGACCGTCGCCCGTCTCGAACTCCGCGGCGAAGTTGGTGAAGCCGCGATCGAGCCGATCCGCGAGCTGCTTCGCGAACTCGGGAGTGAGGTTCGTGTAGATCGCGATGCGCGGCGTCCGCGTGAAGCGCAGCTCTTCCCCCATCGCCTTCTGGATGTCGACTTCCATCCGATCGGTCCACGCATCGGCTTCCGGCACCCAGCGGTCGCCGACCTTCACGAGCCCTTCGGCCGCCTTCGCCTCCGCCTCGTTGATCCACTTGCCGTCCTTCAGCACGAAACCGGCGTCGAGCTTCGCCTTGTCCTCGGGCGTCACCCACTTGCCGCCGCTCTCGACCAGCCCTTTCGCCTTCATCTCGTCGGCGACCGCCTGCTTCTCGAGCGCGATCTTCTCGTCGGGCGTGACCCAGCGGTCCTTCCAGCGGACGCGACCCTTCATCTCGTTCGCGCGCGCGTTGGCCGGATCGATCGCGAGCGCTTCGTCGAGCAGCTCGTCGCGCAGCGGGCGCTTCTTCAACCGCTCCGCCTCGATCGCGAGGTCGACGCGGCCGTTCGCGTCGTCCTTCGCGAGCGCGGCGCGCTTCTTCGCGAGCGCCTCGATGGGCGTGTCGCCCTTGTCGATCGCGGCGACGTCGGCGCGCGCCACGGTGACCCGGCCGAACTTCGTCTCGACGATGACGGAGTCGCCGGTCTCGGCGACGATGCGCCCCTCCACGTTCTTGCCGCTCTTCAGCTTGACGACGTCGGCGCGCGCGAACGCGGTGCAGACGGTCGCGAGCAGCACGAGAGCGGCGCACGCGAGCGCCATCGGATTCCGACGCCCGTTCATGGGGTCACCCCGGAGTCTGCGGACCGTCGCCGTCGATGCGGTGCTTCTCCATCTTGCGATTCAACGCGAATCGCGAGATGCCGAGCAGGTGCGCCGCGCGGCTCTTGTTGCCGTGCGCCTCGCGCAGTGCGCGGCGGATCTCCTTGATCTCGATCGTCGAGATGCGGTGCAGGAGTCCCGCGTCGTCCTCTTCGACCTCCGGCTCGACCCCGCCTTTCAACACGTGCGGGGTGACGTGCTCGAGCGAGATCGTGCCGTCGGAGAGCGTGACGAAGCGGCGGACTTCGTTCTCGAGCTCGCGGACGTTGCCCGGCCACGCGTAGCGCGAGAGCGCGTCGAGCACTTCCGGAGAGATCGCCGGGACCGGACGGCTCGACGCGGCGGCCGCGCGCGCGACGAACCGCTCGATCAGCACCGGCACGTCCTCGCGCCGCTGGCGCAGCGGAGGCAGGCGCACGGGGAGGACGTTCAGGCGGTAGTAGAGGTCCTCGCGGAACTTCCCTTCCTGGACGAGCTGCCGGAGATCCTTGTTGCACGCGGAGATGATCCGCACGTTCACGCGCACCGGATCCGTGCCGCCGACCGGACGGAACTCTCCCTCCTGCAGGAAACGCAGGAGCTTCGACTGCAGCGCCGTCGACATCTCCGAGACTTCGTCGAGGAACAACGTGCCGCCGTGCGCGCGCTCGACGAGGCCGCGGCGCGTCGCCGCGCCGGTGAACGCGCCCTTGATCGATCCGAACAGCTCGCTCTCGAGGAGCGATTCGGGAAGCGCGGCGCAGTTCTCGGAGACGAACGCCTCGGAGCGGCGCGGACCGAGCCGGTGGATCGCGCGCGCGACCAGCTCCTTGCCGGTGCCGCTCTCGCCCTCGACGAGCACGGGGAAGTCCGAGCCGATCACGCGGTCGAGCACTTCGAACACTTTGCGCATCGCGGCCGAGCGGCCGATGATGCCGACGGATTCGTAGCGCAGCTCGCCGTCCGCGGGATCGTCGCCCGCCAGCCGGGCGCGCACCGACGCGAGCTCGGCTTCCCGGTCGGCGACGGTGCGACGCAGGTCGCGGTTCAGCGATTCCAGTCGGCTGCGGGCCTGCGCGAGCGCGCGGTTCGATTCGTTGAGATCGCGGAACATCCGCGCGTTCGCGACCGCGATCGCGACCTGGTCCGCGAACGCCTGCAGCCGGCGCTTGTCCGGGTCGCCGAACACGGCCGCTTCGAGTCGGTGATCGATGTAGACGACGCCGAGCGTGTCGCCGCGGAACTGGAGCGGCGCGCACAGCACCGACCGCAGTCCGAGGTTCATGATCGACTGCACCTCGCGGAAGCGCTCGTCCTCGCGCGCGTTCACCGCGAGCATCGCCTGCTTCTCCGCGATGACGCGCCGAGCGATCGACCGGGACACCGCGACGTCCGGGTTCGCCACCGTGTCGCCCTTGAAGTTGCGCGACGCCTCACATTCGAGGTTGCCGTCCTTGTCGGTCAGCATCACGAACGCGCGCTCGGCGCCGGTCAGGCCGAGCACCGCGTCGAGGACCCGATCGAGCAGCGGCATCAGCTCGCGCTCGGACGCGACGTCGCGCGCGACGGCTACCAGTCGCGACAGGAAGCGCGGGTCGTCCACGTGCGGAGCATCGATCGACTGCGGGCCGGCGGTCGGGACGTCGCTCGGATCGGCCGCGGCCGCGCGCGCCGGCGTCGTCTCGAGGCAGATCGCGCACGCGCCGACCTGGATGCGGTCACCCGGGGCGATCGGCGCGTGGGTGACCTTCGCTCCGTTCAGGAACGTGCCGTTCTGCGAGCCGAGGTCGGTGAGCGTGAGCGTGCCGGAATTCCATTCGACGGCGCAGTGCACGCGCGAAGCCTGGCGATCCTCGAGCCGGATGTCGTTCGTCTCGGCGCGGCCGATCGTGACGCGCGGCTGGTCGAAATGCGCGGTCTCGTGACGTTCCCCTTCCTCGATCCGGAAGCAGAGCTGCGGCGACATCGGGGCGGTCTCCTGATCGCCCGGGCGCGCGCGGGTCCGGCGGAACCGACGGATCCGGCGAGTCGGGCGGAACGCTCGGGGCGGCAGTCTACTGGGCGAAACAGCACGCGGTAACCGCTCGAACGATCGTCAGCGAACGTCCGGCGAGCGGTTCGCCCCGGTCTCCCCGGCCTCCGACCCATCCCCGGCAGGTCGATTCGCGCGGATCCGCTCGATCAACCCCGTCGTCGAGCGCCCTTCGAGCAGCGGCGCGAAGCAGACGCTTCCGCCGTGCGACTCCACCCACTCCCGTCCCACGACGCCCTTGTCCTGCCAGTCCGCCCCCTTCACGAGGACGTCCGGGGTCACGGCGCGGATCAACTCCTCGGGCGTGTCCTCGGCGAACGGCACGACGAAGTCGACCGACCCGAGCGCGGCGAGCAGTTCCGCGCGGTCCTTTCCGGCGACCATCGGCCGGCCGCGGCCCTTCAAGCGGCGCACGGAGGAGTCGTCGTTCATCCCGACGATGAGCACGTCACCTTGCCCGCGCGCCCACGCGAGATACCGCGCGTGCCCGGCGTGCAGGACGTCGAAGCAGCCGTTCGTGAACACGACGCGGAGACCCTGACGGCGGAGGTCGGCGGCGAGCGCCTCGGCCTCGGCACGCGTGACGATCTTGCGGGCGCTTTCGTCGACGCCGTCGCCGCGCGTCGCGATCGCGCGGTAGAGCTCCGCGAGCGCGATCGACACCGCGCCGAGCTTGCCGACCACGACGCCCGCGCCCGCGTTCGCGATCTCGACGGACTGTCGCAGCGGCACGCCGGCGGCGAGGTACCGCGCGAGCAGCGCGATCACCGTGTCGCCGGCGCCGGTGACGTCGAACACCTTGCGGGCTTCGGAACGGACGTGGAACTCGGCATCCACGCTGCCGCGCGCGCGACAGTAGATGCCGCCGGCCCCGAGCGTGATCCACACGACGCGCACGTCGGTGATCTCGAACAGCGCGTCGGAGGCGCGACGCAGCGAACTCTCGTCGTCGGTGATCTTCACGTGCGTCGCGGCTTCGGCCTCGCCGCGGTTCGGCGTGATCCCGAACGCGCCGCGGTAGCGCGAGTAGTCGGTGCCCTTCGGATCGACGAGCGCGGGAACGCCGCTGTGCAGCACGGCGTCGAGCACGCCCTGCGTCAACGTGCCCTTCGCGTAGTCGGAGAGGACGACCATGTCGGTGCCGGGGAGGAGACGCGTGATCGCGCCGATCAAGCGCGCTTGCGCGTCGGCGGCGAGCGGAGCGCGATCCTCGCGGTCGTAGCGCAGCACCTGCTGACTGCGCGCGATGAGCCGCGTCTTCTCGACCGTCGGACGGGTGCGATCGTCGATCACCGCGCTGACGTCGGCGCCGATCTCCGCGAGCGCGGCGCGCACCGACTCGCCGTTCTTGTCCGCTCCGACAGCGCCGCCGACCCAGACGTCTGCGCCGACCGAGCGGAGGTTCGCCGCGACGTTCCCCGACCCGCCGAGCCGCTCGTCCTCCGCGGCGATTGCCAGCACCGGAATCGGCGCCTCGGGCGAGATCCGGTCGGCCTCGCCGCGCAGGTAGCGGTCGAGGATCAGGTCGCCGATGACGCCGACCTTCACCGGGCGGGCGCCGTGCGCGAGCGAGAGCAGGCCGCCGGTCACGGCGCGGCTCCTGCGGGCGCGGCAGACGCCTCCGCGCTCTCCGGCTTCGCCGCGGTCCGCCAGCGCCGGTGCAGCCAGTTCCATTGATCCGGATGCGCGAGCACGTGTTTCCCCATCATCTCGCTGATCGCGATCGTCAACCGGCGGACTTCCGCCTCGCGCGGCGCGTTCGTGTCCGGGAAGATCGGCGGCTCGAACTTCAGGTGGAACTTCGGCGAGTCGTCGACGCGCACGCCGAACCCGCCGAGCAACGGGAAGCCGAACCGGGCAGCCATCTCCGCGGGCGCGCGGAACGTCGACGCGGGGTGGCCGAGGAACGGCACGTCGAGTCCCTCGCGCCCGGCGAATTGATCGAGCAGCATCGCGACGCAATCCCCGCGTTTGAGAGCGCGCACGACGCGCGGCAGCCCCTGGTTCTTCGGGATCACCGACAGAGCGTACCGCCCGCGGTGACGCGTCAAATATCGATCGAGCCACGGATTGTCGAGCGTGCGGCCGACCGAGTGCAGACGCATCCCCACCGGTGCTCCGGCGGCCGCGATCGCCTCCCAGTTGCCGAGGTGGGCGCTGAACACGATCACTCCAGTTCCGGACGCGAGCGCCGCCGCGACGTTCTCACGGCCCTCGATCTCGATCACGCGATCGAGCCCGCGCCGTGCGATGAGGTCCGGGAGGAGCGCGAACTCGGCGCCGACGCGCAGGAAGTGTCGGAACACTCGTCGAACGAGCCGGCGGTTCGCGGCATCGCCGGGGGTGCCGCCGAGGATCCGCGACACGTTCGCGAGCGCAACCTCCCGGTGCCGGCGGTCGATCCACCAGGCGGCATCGCCGAGGATGTCCGTGACGGCGAACGCCGCGCGCGGAGGCAGGAGCCGGAACAGTCCGAGGAGACCCCGAACGGCCGCATACTCGAACAATGCAATCGCGCGGGACTTCGGTCGGCCCATGAACCGCGCGATGCTACCGGGTTCGGGGCGTTCTGCCGCGTCCAAGCGCCTGAAACAACATTCGGAGGAAAATCAGAAAGTCAGCTTGTCCGCTCTATGACCCTGCCCTACATTCACGCGCGTTCGACGATCTGCACGGGTGAAGCGACGTCACTCCGACAGGGGATCGGAACCGAACGGAAGATCAGGGAGCTGCGCGATCCGATTTCACCGCTGAACAACTTGAGCCAGGGGGTTGCCTGCTACGGTGTAAAACTCTTCTCCCCTTCTTCCCCTTTTCCCGGAGTTTCCCCTTGGCTCTTTTCCATCGCGAGGCTTCGCGTGCGGCGCACGTGAAGCCTCGCGCTCTTTTGGTCGCGCATCGCTCCGGCCGAGCGGCGGCGAAAACGAGCACGGGCGGCGCGAAGTTCCCCGCGGCGCGCACGATGGATTGAGTCCGGATCGGCGCGTCGCCGCGCCGCGAGTCACGCGACCTTCTCTTCGTAGTCCTCGAGCCGCACGCCGATGCGCTTCGAGACGCCGTTCTCCTCGATCGTCACGCCGAAGATCACGTCCGCGTACCCCATCGTGCGCTTCTTGTGCGTCACGATGACGAACTGCGAGTCCTTCAAGAACTCCGCGAGCAGGTTGCAGAACCGCTCGGTGTTCGCCTCGTCGAGCGCGGCGTCGACTTCGTCGAGCACCGCGACCGGCGCCGGGCGCGACTTGAACAGCGCGAACAGGAGTCCGATCGCGGTCATCGTACGCTCGCCGCCGGAGAGGCTCGTGATCGAACGCGGATCCTTGCCGGGAGGGCCGGCGACGATCTCCACGCCCGCATCCAGGATGTCCGGCGCCTCCTGCAGGAAGATGTCGGCGCGGCCGCCGTGGAACAGCTTGCGGAACAGCTCGCGGAAGTGGGCGCGCACCGCGTCGAACGTCTCCTGGAATCGCGCGCGCGAGACCTCGTCGAGCTTCTTGATCGTCTCGATCAGCGAATTCTTCGCGTCGTCGAGGTCCTGCTTCTCGCGGGTGAGGAACGCGAGGCGGTTCTCGACCTCCTCCAGCTCCGTGATCGCGTCGAGGTTCACGTTGCCGATCCGCGCGATGCGGTCTTTCAACTCGGCGATCTCGGTCGCGAGGACGTCGGATGCCGGCGCGGCCGACCGATCGAACTGCGCGAGGCTCACGTCGAGGTCGATCGAGATCTCCTCGCGCGCACGATCGCGCAAGGACGTCGCGCTGGACGACAGCTCGCGCTCCTCGAGCTCGAGCGCGTGCAGGCGTTCGCGCGCGGATTCCCGAGCGCGCGCCGCCGCGAGCGACGACTCGCGCGCCGATGTGACACGCGCCGCGCTGCTCTCGACGTCGGCCTCGAGTCGCTCGGCCGCCGCGGTCAATTCGCGGCGTTCGTCGGTGAGCGCCGCGATCGACGATTCCGCGGCGCTCGACTCGCCGGCGGCCTGCTCCGCACGCGCGCGCGCCTCGTCGCGCTCTTCGAGCAGGCGGCGGCGCAACGCCTCCTGCTCCTCGATCGCGCGGCGCACGTGCGCCAGCTCGAAGTCGAGTCCGCGCCCGCGCTCGGCGAGCCGCGCGACCTCGCGCCCGGCGGAAGCCTCCTCCTCGACGAGCATCTTGATGCGCGTCTCGGCCTCGGCGCGCGCTTCGACGATCACCGTGAGTCGCGCGTTCGCCGCGGCGCGGGCGACCTCGCCGTCACGGAGCGCGGTCTCGGTGTCGCGGCGACGGGCGTGGACCGCCGACTCCTCGCGCTCGAGGTCCGCCCGTTCCCGCGCGCTGACGGCGAGCTCGCGCTCGAAGATCCGGCCGCGATCGAGCAGCCGCGCGGTTTCCGACCGGCTCTCGACGATTCCCGCGTCGACGTCGCGCTTGCGGCGCTCCGCCTCTTCGACGCTCGCGGTCCACTCCGCGATCTCGGACGCGGTGCGCGCTTCGTCGCTCGCGAGCCGTGAGAGCTCCGCGTGCAGACGCGTCGCGCTCTCCGCGAGGCGGTCGCGCTCGCTCTTGCGCTCGACGAACCCGAGCGTCTTGGTGGCGGGCCGATCGACGAACGCGCCGGTCGGATCGAGGCGCGCGCCGTCGCGCGACACCAGGAAGCGACCCGAGCCGAGCGCGTCGAGCAGGCGGGACAAGACGTCCGCACCGTCGCCGTCGACGATCTCGACCTGACCGAGGATCGGCGCGACCATGCGGCGGACGCGCTCCGGCAGGCCGAGGCTCTCGAACCAGTCGCTGCCGCGGCCGGCGGGGACGGTCGTCTCGATCGGCCCCGGACGGTCGATCACCAGGAACGTGGCGGGCCCGGTTC
>CAZBOK010000133.1:0-10744 GCA_964493525.1 uncultured Phycisphaeraceae bacterium
CGCGCTTGTAGTCGCGATTCATGCGGAACCGCGCGCGCACTCGGAACCGATCGCCGTGCGCGTACCAGACCTCCGCGACGTCGAATCGCGCCGGCTCGCGGAACACGCGCGAGCCCGACTCGAGGTCGAACTCCTCCACGAAGAAGAGGTCGATCTTGTCCTGGTTCTTCTCGAGCAGGTCGAGCGTCGCGTTCGCTTCCGCCGCGGTCTCGGTGGGGAAATCGATGAACGTCATCGCCTGCACCGCGACGCCGGCCTCCGCGAAGTTGGTGAAGACCTGCCGATTCGCGGCGGGATCGGTTCCCTTCTCGATCAGGTCGAGGAGGCGCGGCGAGTCCGATTCGGTTCCGAACGCCGCCGCGAGCAGCCCGGCCTGCTTCATGCGCCGACAGCGCTCCGCGGTGAACGACCGCTCGATGCGCAGGTCCGACGTGAACCGGATGTCGAGACCGCGCGCGAGCACTCGCTCCGCGAGGTCGAACATGTAGCGCGGGTCGATCAGATCGCCGGCGAAGTAGAAGTACCGCGCGCCGTGGCGCGACTGCAGCAGCGCGAGGTCCTCGACGAAGCGATCGATCTTCCGGCGCCGGTAGGGCGCCGTGCCGCTGTCGGTGAGCCCGTAATGGCAGAACGCGCACTTCTCCCAGTAACAGCCGCGCGTCGGCGCGAGGTAGAGGAGCAGCTCCGGCGCGAGATATCGGTCGAGCGGGAGGTCCGAGTAATCCGGGGTCGGGAACTCGTCGAGCGGTTCGGCGGTGCCGCGCTTCTCGAACGTGAACGGCTCGCGCGCGACCTCGACGACGTTCACGAGGTCGATCGGCTTCGAGCCCGCGCCGACGCGGTCGGCGAGATCGGACAGCGTCCGCTCGCCTTCGAACAGCGCGATCGAATCGATGAACGGCGCCAGCTCCGGCAGGACTTCCCGGTCGACGCGCAGCACGAGCTGCGTCGCCGCGGTCCCGCCCAGCGTGACGTGCACGTTCGGCATCCGCTCCTTGACGAGCCGTCCGATCGTGAACGCCTGCAGCAGCTGCGCATTGAACGTCGCGGAGATCCCGACGACGTCCGGCCGCGCGCGCTCGATCTGCGGCAGCAGGTCGGCGAGGTACCCGGCGTAGAAGGGGTTCGCCGTCGGGCCGCCGTCGCGACGGATCTCGTCGGCGTCGTTCAGGTAGCACGGCGTGCGGTAGTTCGTGAACGACAACTCGAGCGGGTAGAAGCGCGCCGAGATCAGCGCGAGCGCGCGCTCGAGGAGGCGGTGGATCTCCTCGTACCGCGACCGGTCGAAGAACTTCTCGCGATCGCGCAGATCGCGCACCGCCGCTTCGACGGAATCGGCGACGTGGTCGCAGTCCGCGAGCGCGAGCGAAGCCGCGAGATACTCGGCGGCTTCGACGAACCCGAGCCGGTCGGTCGGCAGGCGGTCGCGTCGACGCCGCAGCTCGTGCGAGAACCCGTCGAGCACTTCCTTGGTGAGCAGTCGCCGCCAGCCGTCGAGGTTCGCGTCGATGACGGAAACGCGATGTCCGCGCGCGCGCGCCGCGGCCGCGAGGTAGGGGATCGAGAGATAAGGGCCGGTCGGATCCGCCGTCGGCGGATAGACCAGCAGGATCGAGGCCACGTCACGCGGCTCCGAGGGATCGGTGGGATCGCGGCAGTGTATCGGAGCGGACGTTCACGGCAGCAGCGACAGCTCGACCGTTCGCGAATCCGAACCGCGGACGATCGCGAGCGTGAGCGACTTCGAGTCGGCGCCGAGGGCGCGCTCCAGGATCGCGCTGAACCCGTCGACGCCGGCGAGCGATTCGCCTCCGGCGCGCAGCAGGACGTCACCGGAGACGAGTCCCGCGCGGGCGGCGGCCGAATCCGCGACGACGGCGAGGATCACCACCTGGCCGCCGCGCTCCGCGAGCGACATCCCGAGCGGGCCGAACGCGACGGGGCGCGGCGCGCGCGCCAGCTCCTCGAGGAGCGGCGCGAGCTTTTCGGTCGGGATCAGGAGCGGCTTGCGGACGCCGAACGACCACTCGAACGGATCGCGGCCCGGCGGCGGGTCGCGCGCCGGCACGTTCAGCGTCGCGCGCGGGAACGGCTCGGAGGGCGGCGGCAGATTGACGATGCCGACCAAGCGGCCATCGACGTCGCATACGGGGAGACCGGCGAGCCCGACGGAGCAGCGGATCAGCGCGGGGCGCGCGTAGCCCGCCGAGACCGGCTGGATCGATTCCTCGATCACCTGGAGCTGATCGCTCTCGGCCGCGTTGCGGAACGCGACGACGCCGATGTGCTCACCGGGCGCGGGCCGCGGTCCGAGCGACTCCACCCGCGTCAGGTCGGCGGGCCAGCGCGACGGGTCGGAAGGGCGCAGGAGGATGAAGTTCAGCTCCGTTTCCTTGCGCACGACCTCGGCGGCGAGCACCGAGCCGTCGGCGAGCACGAACTCGTAGCGCCGCTCGTTCGAGTCGAGCGTGACCGACGTCGGCGACGGAGCCACCGGCGGTCGATCGACGGGACACGCCGACCACGACACCATCACCAACGGATCGTCGGAGACGACGAGCCCGCCGCAGATTCCGAAGTCGAACCGCCGGCGGTCGTACAACACGCCGTCGACGCGGCGGAACTCGAACTGCATGAAGACGCGGACGCGCACGACGTGCGGCTTCATCGTGCGGGTGAGGTCGCCGAGCCGCGGCTCGCTGTAGGTCTGCGGCGGCGTCGTGAGCACCGTGCGTGGCGAGTCACCACCGCCGGGTTCGCCGTCCTGCGCCGCCGCGACGTTCATCAGCGGCAACCAACCGAACAGGAGGACGAGCGCGAACGTCCTCGAAGTGCACTTCGACACCGGTTCCGACTCCAACGCGACGCGGCGCGGATGGACGCGCGTCACCGCATGCACCTTATCGGAGGATCGCCGGAGGGTCACCGCCGCACCGGCACGTCTCGCCAACACACTCGTCCCGCCGGCGCGATCGAGCCGGCCAGCGCGTCCGCGAGCGCGGCGAGCGAGGCGCCGTCGTGATCGAGCGCGAACCACGCGGATCGACCGCCCGCGAGCGCGCTCGCGGCTTGCGGGCACCCGACCGACGCGACCGACCGTGCGCCCGCCGCGAGGAACGCAGCCGCCCGTGCCGAGCGGTCCGCGTCGAGCAGGACGCGGCCCTTGAAGCCGCGGACCTCGGAGATCACGACCAGCAGGTCGACCGGCGGTCCATCCGGCGCTTCGGCGACGCGCGCTCGCACTCCCGCGCGCGCGAGCGATTCGATCAACGCGGGCAGGACGGACGGCTGCGGGCCGTCGTCGACGACGCCGATCGAGACGTCTCCGCGCAGCGGCGAGTGACGTGGCCCGGTCGCGACGATCGCGGCGCGCGCGATCCGGCGCGCGAGAGCCGCGCCGTCGGCCGCGGGCGTGAGCGACGGCTCCGATGCGACGTCGACATCCGCGACGAGGCGTCGGGTTCGCTCCGCGGCTTCCGCGAGGCGCGCGCGCGACAGCGCCCCGGACGCGACGCTTGCGACGATCGCGCGCGCGGCGCGGTGCGGATCGCGCGGCAGCACCGCGACGTCCGCTCCGGCGATCAACGCGCGCACCGCGGGTTCGTCCTCCGGTCGCGCACCGTCGGCGATCGCGCCCATGTC
This sequence comes from uncultured Phycisphaeraceae bacterium, assembly GCA_964493525.1. Lineage (GTDB taxonomy): Bacteria > Planctomycetota > B15-G4 > B15-G4 > JADJEK01 > CAZBOK01. The sequence continues at coordinate 3,643 of CAZBOK010000133.1, forward strand.
GAGTGCGTCGGTGAACGCGACGCCGCGAAACCCGAGCTCGCGACGAAGCACACCGTCGATCACGCGCGATGAAAGCGACGCCGCCGTCACGTCACGGTCGAACGCGGTGACGTGCAGGTGGCCGATCATCAGCGCGGGGACGCCCGCCGCGATCGCGGCGCGGAACGGGACGAGCTCGACGGCGTCGAGACGATCACGCGACGCGCTGATCGCGGGGAGCACGAGGTGCGAGTCGAGCGTCGTCGAGCCGTGTCCGGGGAAGTGCTTGCCGGTCGCGCGAGCGCCGCCGCGAGCGCAGCCGGCGATGAACGCGGCCGCGAGCTCGCCGACGCGGCGTGCGTCGGCGGAGAACGCGCGCGTGGCGACGATCGGATTCTCCGGCTCGTCGGCGACGTCGAGCACCGGCGCGAACACGACGGCGATCCCCGCGGCGCGCGCCTCGCGCGCCGTCAACTCGCCCGCGGCTTCGCAGAGAGCGGGGTCGTCGGCCGCGCCGAGCGCGAGCGCAGCCGGCAACCGCGTGAGCCCGGCGACCTGCTGTCCGGCGCCGCGCTCGAGGTCGGAGCAAAGGTAGGGCAGGCGGCCGGGCAGGCGCGCGCGCTGCTTCACTTCCGCGAATCGAGCGAGCGCCGCGGGAAGCTGCGCCGCGAACACGCAGAAACCGCCGGGGAGGATGCGCGGGCCGCCGTCGCCGAAGTCGAGACCGTCGTCCGCCGCGGGGAACCGCGGGCAGATCACGGCCGCGGCGTCGTCCCGAACTTCAGTCATCGGTCACGCGCTGGCGGCGACCGCGGTCCGTTCGGCTTCGCCGGCGCCGAGCGCCTCGAGCGTCTTGAACGCGCCGCGCGCGAGCGGCTCGAGCTGCTCGAGGAACTCCGCCCGCGTCTTCGCGGCGGCGACGGCGGGGACGAGCTTCGCCGTGTTGGTCTGCGTGCGCTTCGCGTCCGACACCGAGCGCGATTTCGCGGTCTCCGCGACGATGCGCTCGGTGCGTGCGATCAACTCGGAGCACAGCGCGGCGACGTCGCCGCCGACGTCGCCCGCGGTCGCGGCGGGGTCGGTCCGCAACTGCTCGATCAGCACGAGGCCGGTGAGGAAGCTCGCGCGCGCCTGCTCGGCGTGCGGCGTGCCGTCGAACACCCCGGATCGCGCGAGGCGGCGCAGCAGGACGCCGCGGCCGACCTTCGGGGGAAGCTTGGTCCAGTCGTAGCCGGCCGTGAGGAGCGCCTCGCCGTGCGGCGCGAGCGCGCGCTCCGCGACCGCGCCGGGCGCGATCAGTCGCGCGAGGTCGAGCGGGAATCCGTCGCGTCCGACGTCGAAGCCGTCGGGCGTCGCCGCGGCGAACGCGGGGAAACGCAGGCCGGCGGTGAGCACGTCGCCGAGGAACTTCTCCGCGCCGCCGCGCGGCGCGGCGCTCGCGGCCGCGACCTTCACGTCGGTGCGGTCGCGCAGATGCTGGATCAACCGGCTGAACGCGCCTTCGACGTCGTCCGACGTCTCGATGCACGCGAGATCGAAGCCGATCGACTGCACGTCGCGCGCGAAGCGCGGCGTCCGCAAGAGGACGCGCGCGGGGTCGGCGTCGTGCACCGCAAGCCGATGCTCGGCGTGGACGGGCAGCGCGAACGCCGGCGTGATCAGCGCCCGGCGCCAGAGGTCGAGGTTCGCGCGGACTTCATCGGCCACCTCGAACGGCGCGAGCACGCGCGTGCTCGCGGACCATGCGGGCGACGGCGCGGGGAGCAGGCGCCCGCGCGACGCGCCGTCCGACAGTGCCTTCTTCTCCGCCGGGTCGGACAGCGCCCGCAGCAGGCGCTCGTTCGAGAGCGAGAGGAGCACCGGGACCGACAGCGCGTTCGCGAGCTTGAGGATCTGCGGCAGCACGCGCGCCGAGCGCGGAGCGGCGAACGCTCGCGCGGCGGCGACCGGGTCGTTCTTTCCGGTCGCGGGGCGATTGCGGATCGCCTGGAAGATCGGCCCGAAGGTCTCTTCACCATGGAAGTGGAGGACGAGGTGCGGATTGGACATGTTCGCGGTGTGTGGGGGACTGGCGTCGGATCGAAGTCGGGCGTCCGGTCGAGCCCGGCATCCTAACGGGCAGGTCGCGTGCGCCGCCGTTCGAAATGTCGACTCGGCGCGCCGCGCGTTCGTGATATGCCTCCGGCATGTCGCAGCAACCGATCCCCGAGCGGAAGGCGAACCGTCTCATCCACGAGACGAGCCCGTACCTCCTCCAGCACGCGCACAATCCCGTCGACTGGTATCCGTGGGGCGCGGAGGCGCTCGCTCGCGCGCGCGAGCTGCATCGACCGATCTTCCTCTCGATCGGCTACTCGTCGTGCCACTGGTGCCACGTGATGGAGCGCGAGTCGTTCGAGAACGACGACATCGCGCGCGTGCTCAACGAGAAGTTCGTCCCGATCAAGGTGGACCGCGAAGAGCGCCCGGATCTCGACGAGGTGTACATGAAGGCCGTCCAGCTCCTGACCGGGAGCGGCGGCTGGCCGATGTCGGTGTGGCTCACGCCGTCGCTGAAGCCGTTCTTCGGCGGCACCTACTTCCCGCCGGACGATCGCTGGGGGCGCCCCGGCTTCCGCTCCCTGCTGCTCGCGCTCGCGAAGTATTGGGACGAGAACGCGGAACGCATCGAGTCGCAGGCCGACTCCGTCGTCGCACAGGTGCGAGCCGTCGCCGCGCCGGACGTCGTCCCGGGTGCGCCATCGTCGACCGCGATCGACGCCGCCGTCCGCGCGTTCACCGGGCTGTTCGACGCGGAGCGCGGTGGCTTCGGCGGCGCGCCGAAGTTCCCGCATCCGATGGATCTCGCGTTCCTGCTCCGTCAGTGGCGGCGTCGCTCGCGCGGCGACGCGACCGATCGCGGCGTCGCCGCGGACGTGCTGCGCATGGTGACCGTCACGCTGGCCGCGATGGCGCGCGGCGGCATCTACGACCAGCTCGGCGGCGGCTTCCACCGCTACTCGACCGACGACGAGTGGCGGGTCCCGCACTTCGAGAAGATGCTCTACGACAACGCGCTGCTCGCTCCGGTCTATGCCGACGCGTCGCTCGCGGTCGACGGCGACGAGAAGCGGTTGTTCGAGCGCGTCGCTCGCGAGACGTGCGAGTGGGCGCTGCGCGAGATGACCGATCGCGCCGGCGGATTCTGGTCCGCACAGGACGCCGACTCGGAGGGCGTCGAAGGCAAGTTCTTCGCGTGGACGCGAGACGAGATCGAGGCGGTGATCGGCAAGGACGACGCCGAGCGCTTCTGCGCCGCGTTCGGCGTGACGCCGGACGGCAACTTCGAGGACGGCAAGACCGTGCTCATGCAGAAGTGCGACGAAGCGGAGCGCGCGTCGCTCGGGCCCGCGATCGCGAAGCTGTTCGCCGCGCGCGAGTCGCGCGTGAAGCCGTTCCTGGACGACAAGGTGCTCACCGAGTGGAACGGGTTGATGATCTCCGCGCTCGCACGCGTCGGCGCGCGGCTCGCGGAGCCGCGTTACGTCCGCGCCGCCGAGCGCGCGGCGACGTTCCTCCTCGACGTGATGTGCAAGGACGGCCGCGTGCTGCGCACGTTCCGCGCGGGCACGGCGCGCATCGACGGGTTCCTCCCGGATTGGGTCGACACGATCGCCGCGCTGCTCGACGTCGCGGCCGTCTCGGCGAACCCGCGCTTCCTCGACGCCGCGCTCGCGCTCGATCGCACGACGCGCTCGCGGTTCGCGGCGGTCGGCGGCGGCTTCGCGACGACGGCGGAGGATCACGAGACGCTGATCGCCCGTGCGCGCGATCCGTTCGACAACGCGGTGCCGTCCGGCAACTCGGTCGCGGCGATGAACCTCGTGCGGATCGGCGAGATCACCGGCGACTCCGAGTGCGATGCCCTCGCGCGCGCGACGCTCGGCGCGTTTGCGCCGATGATGGAGGAGGCGCCGGCCGGGTTCGGCCAGATGATGCAGGCGCTCGACCTAGTGCGGAATCCGCCGACGGTCGTGGTGCTCGTCGGTGCTCCCGATTCGGCCGAGCTCGCGGCGCTCGCGCGCGTCGTCCACGGTTCGTTCCGCGCCGGCGTGTTCGCGATCGTGACGAACGGGTCCCGAGCGGACGACGAGTCGGCCCCCGCGATCCTGCGCGGCAAGATCCCGCGCGACGGACGCGCGACGGCCTACGCGTGCAGCGCGGGCACCTGCCAGGCGCCGGTCACCGATCCGCGCGCGCTCGCGCAATCGCTCGACGCCGTGGCGTGATCGCCGCGCGACCCTAGAATCGCTCGCTTCCCCGCAGAGGAGCGAGTCCATGTTCTCCCTCGCGTTCGCGTTGTCCGCGGCGACGCTGCTGCAGTTCCCCGATCCGCTGCAGCGCCCGGTGTTCGCAGTGAAGAACGTCCGCGTCGAGACCGGCGTCGACCCCGCGCAGGACGGTGTCACGCTGCTCGTGCGCGACGGGCGCATCGAAGCGCTCGGCAAGGACGCGGCGATCCCGATCGACGCGGACGTCGTCGACGGCACCGGCCTCGTGGCGGCGCCGGCGTTCATCGACGCGTGGAGCACGCGCCTCTTGCCCGACGCGTCGGGCGGCGCGGGCGGCGGCGGCGACGACGCCGGGCGCTTCCGCGGACCGCGCGCCGATCGCGCCGCGCCGACGGGCGGCCCGGCCGCGACCGTCGACGAAGGCATCGCGGTGCCCGCGATGGATCTGCTCGTGCGTCCCGGCGTGAAGCCGGCGGACCGCGCGCTCGACTCGATCACGTTCGATCCCGAGAAAACGAAGAGCCTGCGCGAGACCGGTTTCGGCATCGTGCTCGCGGCGCCGTCCGGTCCGATGATCGCCGGTCGCTCGTCGCTCGTCGCGCTCGCCGCCGACTGGTCGCCGAGCGCTCTCGTCGCCGACGACGTCGCGCTCCATCTCTCGTTCCGCGCGCCGCCCTCCGACAACTATCCGTCGACGTTGATGGGCGTGCTCGCCGAGCTGCGGCAGACGTTCGCCGACGCGCGCTGGCAGGAGGACGCGTGGAAACGCTTCGAGGCGAGCGGCGGCACGGCGCGCCGGGCGGCGCTCGACGCGCGCCTCGCCGCGCTCGCGCCGGCGCGCGATCGCAAGCAGCCCGTCGTGTTCGAGGCGGACACCGCGCTCGACATCGTCGCGGCGCTCGATCTTGCGAAGGAGTTGAACGTCCGTCCGATCATCGCCGGCGGCGCGGAGGCGTTCCGCGTCGCAACGCGGTTGAAGCAGGAGGACGTGCCGGTGATCGTGGCGCTCGACTTCCCGGACGAGCCGAAGGGATTGAAGAAAAAGGAGGCGGCGCCCGCGTCCGCGCCCGCATCGCCCGCGGACGCGACGGCGAAGAGCGAGCCGGCCGAGAAGCCGGATGCACCGCCGGGCGCCCGCCGCGGCCCGCGCCGACGCGGCAACGACGGCGCCGACGCGAAGCCGGATGCGCCCGCCGACGCGCCGGCCGATGCGACGACCGATGCGAAGGACGCCAAAGACTCGAAAGACGCGAAAGACGCGAAGCCCGACGAGCCGACGCTCCCGCAGCGCGCGCTCGAGGAGCAGGATCAGCGCCGCCAGGAGCGCATCGCGAACGCGAAGGAGCTGGCCGCCGCGGGCGTCCGCTTCGCGTTCTCCACGCGCGGCCAGAAGTCGATCCCCCAGTTCCGCGAGAACCTCGCGCTCGCCGTCGCCGCCGGCCTCGATCGCGACCGCGCCCTGCGCGCGCTGACGTCGGACGCCGCGACGATCCTCGGCGCCTCCAGCTCGTGTGGAACGATCGCCACCGGTCGCGCCGCGACGTTCGCGCTGTTCGACGGCGACCCGCTCGCCAAGGACACGCACGTGCGAACGATGGTCGTCGACGGCCGTCGCTTCGCGTTCAAGGCGGCGCCGAAGGGCGGCAAGCCGGACGCGAAGGACAAGGGCAAGTCGAACGCGCCCGGAGCGTCGAGCGGCAACGCGGGCGGCACGTGGCAGATCGAGATGGACTCGGGCGGCGAGAAGCGCGAGTACACGGTCGAGCTGACCCAGGATGGTGCGTCGCTCTCCGGCAGCGCGCGCTCCTCCCGCGGCACCGGCGAGATCACCGCCGGCAGCGTCAACGAGACGAGCGTGTCGTTCACCGCGGTCTTCCAGTTCGGGTCGCGCCGCTACGAGTTCCAGTACGAGGGCGAGCTGAACGGCGACACGCTCACCGGCACCGTCACGGTGAAGGCGCCGGAAGGCGGCGTCGGCGAGCCGCGACCGTTCACCGCCACGAGATCGCCGCAGCCGCATTCGGACGTGGATGAAGCCGACGAGGTCCGCAACGGAGACGAGCCATGAACTCGAAGAACGCATCCCTCGTCGTCGCCGCGGTCGCACTCCGCGCCGCGGTCGCTTTCGCCGGCGATCCGCCGACCGAAGTCGACGCCGATCGCCTGCGGCAGATCCCGACGCACGGCAGCGTGTTCTTGAAGGACGCGACCGTGCTGCCGGTGAGCGGACCGCGCCGCGAGCACACGTCGATCGTGGTGAAGGACGGAAAAATCACCGCGCTCCTCGCGGGAGACGCTCCGGCGCCGGACGGCGCGACGGTGATCGACTGCACCGGGATGTTCGTCACGCCGGGTCTGATCGACTGCCACTCCCACATCGCGATCCGCGGCGGCGTCAACGAGGGCACCGACTCGATCACGGCGGAAGTGCGCATCAAGGACGAGATCGACCCGGAGGACGTGTCGATCTACCGCGCGCTCGCCGGCGGCCTCACGACCGCGCACCTGCTGCACGGCAGCGCGAACGCGATCGGCGGCCAGGACGCGGTGGTGAAGCTGAAGTACCGCGTGACGGCGGAGGAGATGCTGTTCCCCGGCGCGCCGCAGGGCATCAAGTTCGCGCTCGGCGAGAACCCGAAGGGCAGCAACAACGACGGTGAAGTCGGCCCGCATCGTTACCCCGCCACGCGCATGGGCGTCGAGGCGGTGATCCGCCGCGGCTTCGAAGCCGCGCGCGACTATCGCGCGAAGTGGCGCGAGTACGACGCGAAGAAGAAGCAGGGCGCCGACCCGGCGACGCTCGAGGAGCCGCGCCGCGACCTCCGCCTCGAGACGCTCGCCGCGATCCTCGA
>CAZBOK010000134.1:0-10743 GCA_964493525.1 uncultured Phycisphaeraceae bacterium
CGGGCGGCGCGAACAACGCGGCGATCCGCGGGTCGTGCGCGGCGGCGTCGGCGAGCGCGGCGATCTTGATCTCGAGGCGGCCGGCGGGGAACGGCGTCCGCGTGCCGCGCAGCACGCTCTCGCCGCTCTCGAGCACGAGAGTCGCGGCGCCGCCGGCATCGCGGCGGATCCGACACGTCGCCGCCTGGTGAAACCCGATCGGGTATCCCTCGCCGGTGCGCACCTCGAGCGTCACGGCGCGCAGCGCGTCGCCTTCGATCGCATCGGCGGTCAGCACGCGCAGGTCGACGACGCCGGAGTCGGCGAGGAGCCGGTTCATCGCGCCGACGATGCCGGTCTCGAGCGCGGGGTCGGTCCGCTTCGGCGGCGGGAGCGCTTCGGGCTCGCTCGCCGCGGCGACCGGTTCCGACGCGGGCGCGCTCGCGGCCGGCGCGTTCGCGCGGAGTTCGGCGATGCGCGCGTCGATCATCTTCGACAGCTCGGTGGCGGCCATGTCCTTCGCGACCAACTGTTCCTTCGCGGCGTCGAGCTCGCGCGTGAGGCGCTGGTTGTCGGCCGTGAGTTGATCGGCGCGCGCGGCGATCGCCGATTGGCCGGCGTCGAGCTCGCCGACCTTCGTCCGCAGCGCGCCGAGTTCCTGGCGCTGCGCCTGGTTCTCGTTCTGCAGGACGCGGTTCGTCGCGAACCCGCGGTCGACGGCGTCCGCGAGCTGCTTCACGGAAGCGACGTCCGGTTGATCCGCCGCGCGCGCGACGTCGCGGTCGAACGCGCCGCTGCGCACCATCCACCACGCGGCGAGCAGGACGAGCGCGGCTCCGGAGATCGCGGCGAGGAAGAGCGCGCGCGGCCGCCCCTTGCGCGCCTGCACGAGCTGCTGCGCCAGCTCCTCCTGCGATTCCTGCAACCGGCGGAACGTCTTGTTCAGCGCTTCCGACGACTGGATCACCATCTCGGAGCGGTCGGCGCGCTCGAGCACCTTCACGAGGCGCGCGTGCGAGTCGTGGATGTAGCGGAGGATCTGGGTGTTCAGCCGGAACGTCTCGGCGAGGTCGGCCGGGATCGGCGGCAGCGCGGGGTCGGGGACGTTGCCGCCCTGCTCGACCGGCAGCTCGCTCGGGCGCTCGTCGGTCGGCTCCGCGTCGTGCATCAGCGATCCTCTTCGTCGCCGTCGTCGTCCGCGGGCGGATCGTCTTCGGGCGCGTCGGCGGGCGGGTTCGATTCGACGAACGCGACCAGCGTGGCGCGGCTCGGCGATTCGACCAGGTCGTCGAACAGCGCGCGCGCGACGGTGCGCCGCTCCAGCGCGATCGTCTTGCCGCCGACGTCGACGGCGATGCTCACGACGTCCGCGAGCGCGATGCGTCCGCCGAGGGCGACGTGCGCCGTGAAACCTTCGCCCGGCGCGAGGCGCGCGGCGCGAAAATCCTTCAGCGTGCGGAAGCTGCGCGACGCGGCGGCGACGGCCGGATCGGTCACGGGCGCCGGACCGGTCTTCGTCACCACGCGCAGCTCGAGCGGTGCGACGGCTGCCGGCACGCGATCGGCCGGCGCCGGCTCGGTCGTGCTCTTCGCCGGCCGCGCGTCGACGCGGTACACGTGGAGATCGAAGACCGACTCGCCGGCGACGCCGAGCGCGCGACTCATCTCGTTCGCGAGCCACGCGTCGCCGGCCGCCGAACCGCGGACCGGCGCGAGGACGACGGCGAAGCGATCATCGGCCCCCGCGAACGCGATGACCTCCGCGGGCGGTGCGGCCGCGGTCGTCGCAGGGGATGCGGGAGGGCTCGGGTCGCCGCAGGCGGACAGCGCCGCGAGCAGCGCGACGGCCGCTGCGCGGCCCGGCCCGGACGGCGCCCTCACCACTTCTTGTTCCGGTTGTCGTTGAACCACTTCTCCCACGCCGCCGAGTCGGTGAAGCTCTGCAGCGTGAGCGCGCCGAGCGCGTCGTTCATCGGCTGCTCGATGTCGAGCAGGCGCTGATGGAAGACCGCGTTCTTGCCCTTCTCCTTCGCATCGAGGTTGTTCGCGTTCGCGTACTGCTTCACCAGCGCCTCCGCGACGTCCTTCCGGGTCTTCGCGTCCGCATCCTTGAACTCGCCGAGCGACTTGACGGCCGCGATCACCACCTTGGTGTCGCTTTCGTTCAGGAGCTTCGTGAAGAACTCGATGTTCTTCGGGTTCTTGTGCTTGCCGAGCGACTCGACGATGTCCGCGCGCGCGCCCGGCTTCTTCTCGATGTGCTTCAGCTTGTACGCGCGCATCAGCACCGCTTCGCCGTCGGCCCCCATCTCGGAGAGCGCCGCGGCGGCGACCGTGTAGATCGCGTCGTTGTTCTCGTCGGTGCGCACCACGAAGATCTTCGCGAGGCCGTCGACGACCTCCTTCTTGCCCTTGTCGTCATACTTCGCGAAGTCGGCGGTCAGCCCGTCGACGGCCTTCGTCAGGCGGTCATCCGCGGCATCGCGGTCCGCTTCCTTCGGCGTGCGGCGCGCCGCGAGCGCGGCATCCACTTCCTTCAGACCGTTCGCGGGCGACGGCCCGGTCGGAGCGGGCTTGGCGTCGCCGGCCTTCGGCGGGTCTTGCGCGGCGGGCGGGGCGGCGAGAACGGCGGACGAGAGCGTGAGCAGCGCGACGAGCGCGAAACTCGGACGAGCGGACATGGATCGATCTCCTGCGCGGGTCGGGGATGCGGCCGGGCGGGGATTCTAGCGGGCGCAGTCCGGCGGGCCGAGCCGGTCGCGGCCGAGCGCTCGCGCGAGCGCACCGCCCTTCACGAGCGTCTCGCGGTACTCCGCGTCCGGAATCGAGTCGAGCACGATTCCGCCGCCGACGTGGAAGTGGATCCGCCCGGCCTCGTGGACCAGCGTGCGGATCGCGATGTTGAGCGAAAGGTCGCCGCCGAAGCCGAGGAACCCGATCGCTCCGGTGAAGACGCCGCGCCGCACGCGCTCGAGCTCCTCGATCACCCCCATCGCGCGGATCTTCGGACAGCCGGTGATCGACCCGCCGGGGAATGTGGCGCGCAGCAGATCCTCGCCGCCGACGCCGTCCGCGAGCCGCGCGCGCACCGTCGCCACCTTGTGCAGCACCGTCGGATGGCGCTCGATGCGGCCCGCCTCCACCACCTCGACGCTGCCGAACCGCGCGACGCGCCCGAGGTCGTTTCGCTCGAGGTCGACGATCATCGCGAGCTCGGCGCCGTCCTTGGTCGCGCCCCGAAGGTCGGCGATCAACCGCTCGTCGTCCGCCGCGTCCGCGCCGCGCGGACGCGTCCCCTTGATCGGCCGGGTCACGACGACGTCCCCGCGCTTCTCGAGGAACGACTCGGGCGACGCGGACAAGAGCGTGAACTCGGGAGCGGCGACGATCGCGCCGTGCGGCGCGGGGCTGATCGAGCGCAAACGCGCTGCGACCGCGAACGCATCGCCGGAGAACGGTGCGGTGAACCGCTGCGAGAGGTTCACCTGGTACACGTCCCCGTCGAGGATGTACTCGCGCACGCGCTCGACCGCCGCGCGGTACTCATCCGCGGTGAAGTTGCTCTCGAGCGCGCCGGCGTCGAAGCCGCGGAGCGGCGGGAGATCGCGCTCGAGCGCACGTTCGGCGCGGTCGAGGATCTCGCCCGGAGACGCTTCGAGCGCGCGGCCGGGCAACTCCTCGACGAAGAGCGTCGCGGCGCCGCTCGACGGATCGATCTCGAGTCCGCGGTCGAACATCGCGAACCAGAGGTCCGGCATCGATGTGTCGAGCGCCGCCGTCGCGGGCAACCGTTCGAAGTGGCGGCCGAGGTCGTAGCCGAGGAAGCCCGCCGCGCCGCCGCGCCGCTCGACGCCGCACGTCGTCGTCCCCGAGTACGGCGCGATCTCCTCGAACAACCGCGCGAGCGGGTCGAGCGCAGCCGGAGCGCGGTCGCTGCCCGCGGGGACCGCGACGATCGCGAACGGGTCGAACAGCACGCGCACCGGGCGCCGCGCGCCGGTTGGATCGTCCGCCGCGGCCGGCGCGTCGAGCAGCACGGCAGGCGCGTCGCCGCGCAGCTTGCGGAGCGCATCGAGCGCGTCGTGAGATCCGCGCAGCCGCCGTTCGTGAATCGACATCGGCGCGAGGATATCGTGACCGCCGATGGTGACGAGGGCGCGCGGCGATACCGACCTGCTCGATGCGATCGATCGCTTCCTCGCGTTCCTGCGCGGCGCGCGCGCGGCGTCGCCGCACACGCTGAAGGGGTACTCGACCGACCTCGTGCAGTTCGTCGAGTTTGTGCGCTCGCGCGGCGCGCGCACGGCGCAGCAGGTCGACCCGCTGCTCGTGCGCGAGTGGATCGTCCACTACCGCGAGGGGAAGGACGGGCTCGGCCCGCGCTCGAAGACGTCGATGGCGCGCAAGCTCTCCGCGGTGCGCTCGTTCTTCCGCTTCCTCGTCGAGCACGACGAGCTCGACGGGAATCCGATGCTCGTGGTGCGGCGCCCGAAGCGCGACCGTCCGCTCCCGAAAGTGCTCGACGAAGGCGCGGTCGAGCGGCTGCTGGCGGCGCCGCAGGGCACGTCGTTCAAAGCGGTGCGCGACCGTGCGATCCTCGAGACGCTCTACTCGACCGGCGTGCGCGTCGCGGAGCTGATCGGCGCCGACCTCGCCGACCTCGACCTCGCCGAAGGCAGCCTGCGCGTGCGCGGCAAGGGGAAGAAGGAGCGGCTCGCGATGCTCGGCGAGCCGGCGGTGAAGGCGCTGTCCACCTGGATCACGCGGCGCCGCTCGCGCGGTGCGGGGTTGAACGCGCTGTTCGTGAACGAGCGCGGCGGCAGGAAGCGGCCGATGCGACTGACCGACCGCAGCGTGCGACGGTTGTTGAAGGACTACCTCGCGATCGCCGGACTCGACGCGAGCGCGTCGCCGCACACGCTGCGGCACTCGTTCGCGACGCACCTCCTCAATCACGGCGCGAATCTACGGCTCGTGCAGGAGTTCCTCGGGCACGAGCACCTCGCGACGACGCAGGTGTACACGCACCTCGATTCGCGGCGGTTGCAGGAGGTCTATCGCAAGGCGCATCCGCGCGCGAAGTGATCGCGGAGACGCGGTCAGCTCTCACGGGCGCGTGCGCGCCGCCGCTTCTCTCACCTTCTCCGCGGCGCGCTCGTCGCGCACGACGTGCGAGCGCGGATCGTCCTCGAGGAAGTCCATCACGCCGGACGCGCTCAACGTGAACGCCGGATGGATCTCGATGCCGGCGCTGCGCAGCGCTTTCGCCGTCCACGTATTGCAGGTGTGCAGCAGGTGGTACCGGCCGACGCCCCCGTAGAACTCGCTGTCGCCGTAGATCCCCGGCCGCAGATCGACGACGTGTCCGTCGACGCCGCGGGCGAAGCTCGCCGCGAGGAATGCGTGGAGCGATGCCAGCTCCCGTTCCGAAACGTCGACCGTGACGAGCGGGTCGAAGAAGAAGAACTGCTCCGGCGCACGCCGCATCGCGACGACATGCACGACGGCGCCGCTCGACCAGAACATCGCCCGCATCGTCAGCCCGCTCGTGATCTCCGCCGCCTGATAGAAGCCCTTGTCGCCCCAGCCGATCTCGTAGAAGTCCGGCTCGCCGAATCGCGTCGCCAGCTCCGGGATCGCGCGGTTCGCGTCCGCGCCGGCGACGATCACTCCGGTGTGCCATCCGTGGCTGACCACGGTGATCGTGTGAGTCCGGGAAGGGTGCTCCTCGCGTTCCGGCTCGACGACGGCGGGCGCGCCGGCGCAGGAAGCGAGCAGCAGTGCGCACGAAGCGAAGAGCGCGAATCGCCGGCCGCGCGCCACTGGAACGAGCAAGCGATCCCGTGCCCGCGCGCGGGAGCTGGAGCGGGAGCGCGAGCGTTCAACGGGATCGTGCGGGGAAACGGCGACGGGGAGGTTCACGCGCCGCGCAGAATCTCCGCGAGCACCGATCGTTCCACGTTTCCTCCCGACAACACGCACACCGCGGTTTGGCCGTCGAGCGCGAGCTTCCCTGCGAGGAGCGCCGCGACGCCGACGGCGCCGGAGGGCTCGACGACGAGCTTCGCCGCCTCGGCGAGGAAGCGCATCGCGGTGCGGATCTCCTCGTCGGTCACCGTGATCGCGCCGGCGGCGCGCTCCTTCGCGATCGCGAACGGCAGGTCGCCCGCGCGCAGGGGCTGCAGGCCGTCGGCGATCGTGTTCGGCGCGTCGATCGTCACCGGCGCGCCCGCGGCGAGCGCGCGTCCCATCTTCGCGGCGCTCTCCGGCTCGACGGCGAACACGCGGGCGGACGGCACGCGCGTCGTCACCGCGAGCGACGTCCCCGCGAGGAGTCCGCCGCCGCCGGTCGGCACCAACACGACGTCGGGGCGGACGCCGCGCTCCGCGAGCTGATCCGTGATCTCGAGCCCGACCGTGCCTTGTCCCGCGACGATGAACGGATCGTCGAACGGCGGCACGATCTTCCAGCCGTGCCGCGCCGCGCCCTCCTGCGCCGCTTTCTTCCGGTGCTCCGACGTCGTCCCCGCGCGCCGCACTTCCGCTCCGTACGCCTCGATCGCCGCCGCCTTCACGCCGGCTACCGTCTCCGGCACGAAGACCACCGCGCGCGCGCCGACGATGCGCGCCGCGAGCGCGAGCGCCTGTCCGTGGTTGCCGGACGAGAACGTCGTGACGCCGTGCTCGCGCGCCGCCGCTTCGTTCGCGCGCATCCAGTTCAGCGCGCCGCGGATCTTGAAGGCGCCCACCCGCTGCAGGTTCTCGCACTTCAGGAACACCGGGCCGCCGGCGCGTTCGGACAGCCGGCGCGACGACACGAGCGGCGTGCGGTGGACGTTCGTGCCGAGACGCTTGGCGGCGGCCTCGATCTCACGGATCGAGATCACGGGAGCCTCGCGGCGCAGGCGCGGGCCGCACGCGCGAAATGCCGATGAGGTGCCCGGCGACGCTGTGCTAGTTTCCGCGGACTCCGCTTGATCACCATGAAGACCCTCGTCGGACTGATCGAGACCGGTCTCGTCGTCGTCTGCGTGCTGTTCTACCTGCGGCTCGCCGTGGCGGGGAATCCGGTCCGAAACGCGATCGCCGTGTGGCGCGAGATGCCGCGGCGCTCGGCGACCCGTCTTGCTCTGGTGATCTGGTTCGGCGTGTTCCTCGTCGACCTGGTCGAGACGAAGAACGACGCGGCGATCAGCGCGCAGTTCGGACTCGACTTCACCGGCGCGATCGCGTCGATCGAAGGACACGTCGCGTCGGCGCTGCAGGCGCTGGCGTGGACGCCCGCTTCCGTCGCGCTCGCGCTCGCCTACCTGATCCTCTTCCCCGCTCTGCTCGTCGGTTCGGCGCACGCGTACGACCGGATGAACGACATCCCGCGCCTGCGCCTCACGCTGTTCGTGTACGGGTTGAACTACCTGCTCTGCCTCCCCTTCTATCTGTGGTTCCCCGTCGTCGAGCCGTGGTCGTTCCCGGGCTCCGGCGTCGTGCCGCTCATGGATCTGCATCTCCATCCGTGGCTGATGGACCTCGTGCGGCCGATGAGCGGCATCAACAACTGCTTCCCGTCGTTCCACACGTCGCTGACGGTGTCGCTCGTGCTCGTCGCGCGCGGCTGCGGTCGCGTCGCGTTCGAGCGGTTCGTCGCGGTGTCCGGCGCCGCGATCGTGCTGTCGACCGTGTACCTCGGCTTCCACTGGATCCTCGACGTCGCGAGCGGGATCCTCGCCGGCGTCGTCGTGTACGCGCTCGCGCGCCGCTTCGAAGCGAGCGCGGCGCCGGCCACCGTCTCGGCCGCGCGATGAACGACGCGAACCGATCGGACGGCGACGGCCACACGCTGCGGGAATCGATCCTCCGCTATTCGCGCTACACGCTCGGCCGCGACTGGCACGAGCTGACGCCGCGCGAGAAGTTCATCGCGGTCACGCTCGCCGCGCGCGAGCGGATCATCGAGCGCATGATCGACACCGAGCAGCGCACGCGCGAGCAGGACAAGAAGCGCGTGTACTACCTCTCGCTCGAGTTCCTGCTCGGCCGCGCCCTCTCGAACAACCTGCTCAACCTCGGCATCAAGGCGGAGACGGAAGCGGCGCTCGCCGAACTCGGCCTCGACCTCGGCGACCTCGAGGAGCTCGAGCCCGATCCGGGCCTCGGCAACGGCGGCCTCGGACGACTCGCCGCCTGCTACCTCGACTCGATGGCGACGCTCGATCTCGCGGGCATCGGCTACGGGATCAACTACGAGTTCGGCCTGTTCCGCCAGGTGTTCAAGGACGGCTGGCAGGACGAACGCCCGGACGTCTGGCGCACGCCGGGCAACCCGTGGCTGCTGGTTCGGCCGGATCTCGCTCACCCGGTTCCCGTGTACGGTCGGGTCGTCGACGCGACCGTCAACGGGCGCCCCGTGAAGAAGTGGATCGAGACGCGCGAGATCGTCGGTGTGCCGTCGGACTTCCCGATCGTCGGCGACGGCGGCCGCACCGTGAACGTCCTGCGGCTGTTCGCCGCGCGCTCGTCGGCCGAGTTCGACATGGACATCTTCAACTCCGGCGATTACGTGCGCGCCGTCGAGCAGAAGATCCAGTCGGAACGCGTGTCGAAGGTGCTCTACCCGTCCGACTCGAGCCCGGCCGGCCGCGAGCTGCGGCTGATCCAGGAGTACTTCTTCGTCGCGTGCGCCCTGCAGGACATCATCCGCCGCCACGGCGTCCGCCCGGAGGATCTGCGCGCGCTGCCGGACCGCGCGGCGATCCAACTGAACGACACGCACCCGGCGCTCGCGATCGCCGAGCTGATGCGGATCCTCGTCGACCAGCACGGCTTCTCGATCGACGAGGCGCTGGACGTGACGCGCCGGACGATGGCGTACACGAACCACACGCTCCTGCCGGAGGCTGCCGAGAAGTGGCCGGTGCCGCTGCTCGAGAAGGTGCTGCCGCGCCACCTGCAGCTGATCTTCGAGGTGAACGACCGGCTGCTCGCGGAGATCGAGCGGCGCTCGCCGGGCGACGCCGACAAGAAGCGCCGGATGTCGCTCGTCGAGGAGAACCACGAGAAGCAGGTGCGCATGATGCACCTCTCGGTGTTCGCCAGCCATTCGGTGAACGGAGTGTCGCGCCTGCACACCGATCTGCTCGTGAAGCGCGTGCTGCCCGACTTCCACGGCATGTGGCCCGAGCGCTTCAACAACAAGACGAACGGCGTGACGCCGCGCCGCTGGCTCGCGAACGCGAACCCCGACCTCGTGCGGCTGATCACCTCCGTCATCGGCGACGGTTGGCTCGGCGACATGGAACGCCTGCGCGAGCTCGAGAAGCACGACGACGCCGCGCTGCGCTCGGAGCTGTTCGCCGTGAAACGCTGGCACAAGGAGCGCCTCGCGCGGCTCGTGCGCGCGACCACCGGCGTCGTCGTCGACCCGCAGTCGCTGTTCGACGTGCAGGTGAAGCGCATCCACGAGTACAAGCGCCAGCTCATGAACGCGCTGCGGATCGTGCATCAGTGGCTCGTCCTCGTGGAGGACAAGAAATCGCCGCGCTCGCCGCGCACGTTCGTGTTCGGCGGCAAGGCGGCGCCGGGCTACACGACCGCGAAGTTGATCATCAAGCTGATCAACGAGATCGCGCGCGTCGTGAACTCCGACCCGCGCACCGGCCCGTGGATGCGCGTCGCGTTCGTCCCCGACTACCGCGTCACGCTCGCCGAGCGGATCATCCCCGCGGCCGACGTGTCGGAGCAGATCTCGACGGCCGGCACCGAAGCGTCCGGCACCGGGAACATGAAGTTCATGATGAACGGCGCGCTCACGGTCGGCACGCTCGACGGCGCGAACGTCGAGATGCTCGAGCAGGTCGGCCGCGACAACATCTTCATCTTCGGGATGACGGCGGACGAGGTCGAAGCGCGCCGCGCGTCGCGCGGTTCGCCCGAGGAGAACCTGAAGAAGGACGCACGCGTCGCGCGCGCCATCGGCGCGATCGAAGCCGGCCGGTTCTCGAACGGCGACGTCGCGTTGTTCCGTCCGCTGGTCGACTCGCTGAAGAAGGACGATCCCTACTTCATCACCGACGATCTCGGCGCGTTCATCGACGTCCAGGAGCGCGTCGACCGGCTGTTCGGCTCGCGCGACGAGTGGTTCTCGATGGCGTTGATCAACATCGCGCGCAGCGGACGCTTCTCGAGCGATCGCGCGGTGCGCGAGTACGCGCGCGAGATCTGGGGCGCGAGCTAGCGTCCCGCGACGGGCGGCGCGATCACTTGCGCGCGACGGCGCGGTAGACCTCGGCGCGGCGCGCGATCAGACCGCGCACCGGTTCCTGAGGATCGAGCAGCGCCGCGGCGCGGTCGCAACACGACGCTGCCGCGACCGGATCGCCGTCCGCGTCGAGCGCCTCGGCGAGCGCGAACCACGCGGTCGGATCGGCGCCGCGCTGGCGCTCGACGGCGACGCGCGCGAGCTCGACGGCGCGACTCGTGTCGCGGATGCCGGTGATCGTGGAGTTCGCCAGCCGCTCCGAGAGCGCGAGCTGCGCGTCGGGGTCGCGCGCCGCGAGCGCGGTGAGCTTCTGGAACGCCGCGCGCGCGGCGGGCTCGTCGCAGTCCGCCTCCGACAGCGACGCGAGCCGGCGCAGCACGTCCGCCTCCTCGAGGCCGAGCTTCACCGCGAGCTCGAGGTGCTGGCGCGCCATCGTCGCGTGCCCGGTGTCCTGCGCGAGATCGGCGAGCTCGAGATGCAGCCACGGCGATTCGGGAGATCTCGCCACG
>CAZBOK010000135.1:0-10687 GCA_964493525.1 uncultured Phycisphaeraceae bacterium
CGGCCGCGGCATCGGCAGCTGGCGCGAGGAGAAGCACGAGGGCGGCTTCGCGCTGCTCGGCATCCAGAACTACTGGACGAGCAATGAGCGCGTGCCGTGCTGCGGTACGTCGCCCCTGCGCGAGAAGTACCTCGACGCGAAGGGTTACGACATCGACCTCGACAACAACTACCACTGGGCCGACATCGGTCTGTCGCTCCACGTGATCGCGGTCGGCTTCGACGTGAACGTGAGCCCGTACGAGGCGGTCGACTTCGTCTTCGGTCTCCTCGGCAACTACCCGAACCCGGCGCAGGTCTCCGGCAATCACATGCCGTGGGACATCGGCACCGACGTCGCCGACGACGACACGCGCGTGTCGCTCTACGACGACAAGACCGGCCGCTACCGCTACAGCGGCTACTCGATCTGGCCGACGATCTGGCCGACGACGTACCAGCACAACGAAGAGATCGAGGGCAACGAGTGGGAGCACGAGCCGCATCACGGCTCCGACACGAGCTCGTTCGGCGGTGCGTACGGCGGCGATCAGCACTGATCGCGCTCGCGCGACCCGGTCGCGCGGCACTCGAACGAAACCATCGATCGCCCCGGTCCGTCGCGAGACGTGCCGGGGCGATCGTGCTTCCGGCGTTGACACGACGCCGAGCGAACGCGAGATTCGTCCGCGCGCCGCGCGCTCGTGCGCGACGCCTCCTCCGCGGGGGAACCCGGTGCGATTCCGGGACTGGCCCGCAACCGTGAGCCGCGCGACGCGGCGAGTCGGGATGCCCGCGAGGGAGTCGCCGGACCTTCGGTCGCAAGGTGCATCGTTGTCGACGCTGCGTCCCCTCCGCGTGCTCGCGCTGATCCTCGGCGCGGGCCTCCCGCATTGTGACGGCGACTCCCCGGCGTCCGCGGGCGACGCCGCTCCGTCGGCCCGCGTCGCGGGCTTCCCGCGTTCGGTCGTCGGCGCCGACGGCAAGTCGATCACGCTTGCCGCTCCGCCGCGGCGCATCGTCCCGGCGAGCGCGCGTGCGATCGACCTGGTCGCCGCGCTCGCCGACGCTCCGCGCGTCGCCGCGCTCCCCGAGCAGGCGTTCGAGTACACGACTCCCGGCGTCGCCCGCGACGAGTTCCGAAAGCTGCCGCGCTTCGACGTCTACGGGGCGGAGCCGATCCTCCAGCTCCTGCCCGACCTCGTGGTCGCCGACCCGTGGCAGTCCGTCGACACGCGCGCGCGGCTCTCCGATGCCGGGGTTCCGGTGCTGATCGTGCCGGACGTGGTGGAGTTCGCCGACGTCGCGCCGGCGTTGACGTTGGTGGCGCGCGCCCTCGGCGCGGAGGATCGTGCGCGCGACGTCCTCGCCGACTTCGATGCGCGCGTCGCGCGACTTGCTGCCGGGCGCGCGTCGCGCGACGCCGCCGGCGCGGCGCCGATGCGCGCGCTCTGCTACGCGAACTTCGGCGCGGAAGGGTTCTCTGCCGGGAGCCGGACCACTCTCGACTCGATCCTCCGTGCGGCGGGCCTCGTGAACGTCGTCGCCGAGAGCGGCGAGGTCGGCCACGTCAACCTCACGTTCGAGCGCCTGCTCGCGCTCGACCCGGACGTGATCGTCGTGAGCGAACCGCTGAACGCGCCGACCGGGATCGCCGGCGACCGCGGCGGCGCGTCCGAGCGCGTGCTGGTGACCGAGCCGTCGCTGGCGCGGTTGCGCGCGGTGCGGGAACGCCGGATCATCGCGTTGCCCGCGGGACTGTATGCCACGGCGTCGCAAGGTCTCGTCTCCGCCGCCGAGCGTCTCGCGGCGGAGGTCGATGCGCTCCGCGCGCGACTCGCGTCCGGCGAGTCCGGGGACGACCGGCGATGACGCGTCCGCGCATCGTTCCGTGGATGATCGCCACCGGCGTCGTCGTGCTCGGACTCGTTCTGGCGTCCGCTTGCGTCGGCCGGACGACGATTCCCGTCGGGGACGTCGTGCGAGCCGCGCTGGCGCGTCTCTCATTGCGCGCGCCGCTGCAGGAGCCGCTGCAGACGATCATCGAGCTGCGCCTGTGGCGGGCGCTCACCGCCGCGGGCGTGGGCGCGGCGCTGTCGCTCGCCGGCGCGCTGCTCCAGGGACTCTTCCGCAATCCGCTCGCGGCGCCGTCGCTGATCGGCGTCACCGGCGGAGCGAGCCTCGGCGCCACGGTGGCGATCCTCCTGGTCGGCGGATACGCGCCGAACCTCGCGATCCAGTCGCACGCGATCGCGCCCACGCTGCTCATCCCGTTGCTCGCGTTCCTCGGCGCGGCGTTGGTGACCGCCGTCGTCGTCACGTTCGCTGCGCGCGCGGGCCGCGTGTCGACGCCGACGCTGCTCCTCTTCGGCATCGCGATCAACCTCTGCGTGAACGGCGCGTTCGCGGCGCTGCAGTCGTGGATGCTGCGCGACTGGGAAGTGAGCCGCGCGATCATGGCGTGGACGTTCGGCGTGCTCGAGGACCGCGACGTCGCGCACGTGATCACCGTGTGGATCGGCGCGCTCGCATCCGCCGCGGTCATCCCGTTCGTCGCGTTCGAGCTCGACCTGTTCCAGGGCGGCGAGGAGGACGCGGCCGCGCTCGGAGTCCGCGTCGTGCGGGTGAAAGTTGCGTGCCTGATCGCCGCCGCGCTCGCCGCTTCCGCCGCCGTCGCGGTCGCCGGGCAGATCGCGTTCATCGGACTGCTCGTGCCGCACCTCGTGCGGCTGCGGTTCGGGACGCGGCATGCCCGCGTGCTTCCGCTCTCGTTCGCGTGCGGCGCCGCGTTCCTCTTGATCGTCGACCTCGGACAACGCCTGCTGATCGGCGAAGGGAAGCTGCAACCCGGCGTCACGATGGCGCTCGTCGGCGGGCCGTTCTTCCTGTGGCTGCTGGTCCGCAACCGACGCGAGATCTCGGCATGGTGACGCTGCTCGCCGGTCGATCGCTGCGCCACGTGTACGCCGGTCCGGGCGACGGCGTGCGTGCGCTCGACGGCGTCGACGTCGCCATCCAGGCGGGCGAGCTGGTGGCGTTCATCGGTCCGAACGGATCGGGAAAGAGCACGCTCCTGCGGTGCCTCGCGGGGTTGCTGGCGCCGACGTCCGGCGACGTGTCGATCTCCGGGGATTCGGCGGCGTCGCTCGACGACGCGGAGCGCGCCCGTCGCGTCGGCGTCGTGCCGCAGTATCTGCCGCGCCTCCCGGGAACGACCGTGCGGTGGTTCGTGCTCGGCGGCCGCTACGCGCGGATCGCGACGCTCCGCGGGCCGGCGCCCGCCGATTTCGCCGCCGCGTCGGCGGCTCTCGCCGCCTGCGACGTCGCCGGGCTCGACGACCGCATGATGGACGAGCTGTCGGGCGGTCAGCGGCAGCGGGTGCTGCTCGCCCGCGCGATCGCGCAGGAGCCGCGCGTGCTGTTGATCGACGAGCCGACCGCCGCGCTCGACCCGGAGCACCAGGTCCGCGTGTTCGATCTGATCGCCCGACACGTCGACGCCCGGCGTTCGGCGGTCGTGATCACGCACGATCTGAACCTCGCAAGCCAGTACGCGACGCGTCTCGTCGTCCTCGACGCGGGCAAGGTCGTGGCGGAAGGCAAACCCGCCGACGTCTTGCGCAACGACGTCCTCGAGCCGGTCTACGGGCGTTCGATCCGGTTCGGAGAGCTGACGGATGGGGCGGTGCGCCGACCGTTCGTGATCCCGTGGCGCTCCGCGTAGGGCGCGATCTCTCGTCTCGCGCCCACACTCGCTGCTTTACGCGGGCGGATCGATTCGTTACAACCGCGCCCTTCGTTCCTGGCGTCCGAGATGTTCGTGACTCACGAGTGATCGAGTCGCGGCGGGCGATGGGTGCTGGCGCGGCGGCAAGTTTCCGCGCAGGTTCGGACGTCACGGTCGAAGACCGTGCGCACCGTGCCGACACGAGAAGGAAAGCAAGTGGCTACGAGGATCAACGGTACCGTGAAGTGGTTCAATGACGCCAAGGGCTTCGGTTTCATCACGCCGAGCGATGGCTCCAAGGACTGCTTCGTCCACCACAGCGCCATCAAGGCCGAGGGCTTCCGCACGCTTGCGGAAGGAGACAAGGTCGAGTTCGAGAAGGTCGAGGGCGCCAAGGGCCCCGCGGCCCAGAACGTGACCCGCGCCAGCTGAACGGCGCTCGGACCTTTCCGAACGGCCGGTGCGAGTTCGCTCGCGCCGGCCGTTCGCGTTTTTTCCGCCGACTTCGAGGAATGCGCGCACTCAGCGGCCGGCGAACCGGCGCTCGAGGATCGGGCCGATCACTTCGTCGCTGAGGTCGCCGAGCGCGATGAGCCCGGCGGTCCGCCCTTCGGGCGTGGCGACCAGCGCCATCTGCGCGCGGTGCGCCTGGAGCGACGCGATCACGCGATCGAGCGGCAGCGAGGTCGGGATCGCCGGCAGCTTGCGCACGTCGTTCTTCTGCAGCGCCGCGCTCGCGAGGATCAACCGGAGCAGGTCCTTGGCATGCACCTGCCCGAGCACGCGGTCGATGTCGCCCTCGTAGACGACGAAGCGCGTGTGCCGGCTCTCCTTCAGCAGCTTGCGGATCTCCGCGGGCTTCGCGCCCATCGGGATCGCGACGATCTTCTCGCGCGGGACCATCACCTCGGCGGCGGTGCGGTCGCCGAACTCGAACAGGCGGCGCGCCACGGCGCCGGTCTCGCCGCGGATGAGGCCGCTCTCCTGGGATTCGTGGATCATCGCCTGGAGGTCCGCGGCAGTGTGCAGCCGCTCGCCCATCGATCCCGGCCGGATGCGAAACAACAGGAGCACCGCGCTCCCGGCGGCCTGCAGCACGAGGACGAACGGCGACAGGATGCGGGCGAACGCGAGGAGCGGCGGTGCGAGGAACATCAGCACGGGCTCGGCGCGCTCGAGCGCGATCACCTTCGGCACCATCTCGCCCAGCACGATGTGCAGCCCCGTCAACACGAACAGCGCGAGTCCCGAAGCGAGCGCGTGACCGCCGAGGAACGCGACCGAGTCCGGAAAGCTCCCGTCGCGGAACCACGCGAGCTCGCCGTGCATGAACTGGGCGAACCGATGCTCGCCGTACATGCCGAGCGACAGCGATGCGAGGGTGACGCCGAGCTGCGTCGCCGCGAGCAGGCGCGCCTGCAGCTTCGGCTCGGTCGCGAACGGCAGGAGGTGACGGGCGCGGCGCGACCCGCGCGCGGCGCGGGCTTCCAGCGCGGCACGCGAGGTCGCGACCAGGGCGAACTCCGCGGCGACGCACGCGGCGTTCGCGAGCAGGAGCGCGAGCACGACGAGGACCGGCACGAGGACGTTCATCGCGTGTCGTCGTCCCCGAGCTCGCTGCGCGGCCGCAGCGGCTCCGCGAGCACTGATTCCACCGACGTCTCGGACACCCGCTCGACGACGACCGGCACGCCCGCGATCTCGAGCGTCTCTCCCTGGCGCGGGAGGCGGCCGAGCACTTCCTGGACGAGGCCGCCGACGGTGTCCGCGTCGCCCTGCCAGCGCACACCGAGGAGCGCCGCGGTCTCGTCGACGAGCGTACGGCCCGGGATGCGCACGCGGCCGTCCGGCAGCTTCGCCGGCGCCGGGCCGCTCGCCTTCAGCTCGTCCGACAACTCGCCGAACAGTTCCGCGAGGACGTCCTCGAGGGTGATGAGTCCTTCGATCCCGCCGTATTCGTTCACGACGAGCGCGAGGTGGTGGCCCGTGCGTCGCAGCTCGCCGAGCACGCGGTCCGCGGTCGCGCTGTCGGGGACGAACAGCGGCTTCTGCACCAGGCTCGCGATCGCCGCTTCGCCGTCCACGCCGCTCCGCACCACGTCGCGCGAGTGGACCACGCCCACGATGTCGTCGCGCGTCCCGCGCCACGCGGGCAGCCGCGTGTACGGGGAGTTCGCGACCTGCCGCAGGAGCAGCGACGCCGGCTGATCGAGATCGAGCATCTCCATCTCGCGGCGTGGCACCATGAGCTGTCGCGCGGTGCGCATGCCGAGCCGCAGCGCCTTCACCAGGCGCGTCGCGTCCGACGGAGCGATCACGCCGCCGGCGCGGCTCTCGTCGAGCACGAACGCGATCTCCTCGGGTGAGTGGACGTGGCGCTGGCCGGTGGTGGGGATGCCGAACGCGCGCAGGAGCGCGACCGTGAGGCCGTTGAACAGGTGGATCAACGGTGCGAACAGGAAGCGCGAGAACTCGATCGGCGTGACCGTGACGAGCGCCGCGGAGGTCGGGTGCGACAGCGCGACCTGCTTCGGGACCAGCTCGCCGATCACGATCTGCAGGAACGTCAGACCGAGCAGGACGACCGCCGTCGACAGCGAGTGTGCGCCGATCCCGCCGAGGCCGTCGACGCCGTCGAAGAGCGGCACCAGCGCGTCCGAGAGGTGCGCCTCCCCGTACGCGCCCAGCGCGAGGCTCGTCACCGTGATCCCGATCTGACAGGCGGAGATCCACCGATCGAGCGCGCGCGCGTCGTCGACGATCGGCCGCAGGCGCTTGGCGAGGAAGTGGCCTTCCGCCGCCAGCTCCCGGACGCGCCCTTTGCGCACGCCGACCGCGCCGAACTCCGCGGCGACGTACAGCGCGTTCAACAGGATCAGGACGATGGCGACGAGTGCGACGGTCATGGACGATCGGGGCCGATCATACGAACACGGGCGACCGCACCTGCGTGCGGTCGCCCGTGTCGTCCCGGCCGGCGGGTGCCGACCGCGAACCCACTACCGTTCGATCACTGCGTGGTGAGCTTCAGCGCGGCCGTGTTCGAGTACCCGCGCGGGAAGCCCGGATCGATCACGAACGACTGCATCGTGAGCGTCACGCCCGGCGGGGTCGTCGGCGGCAGCGGCGTCGAGAAGGTGAACTGACCGTTCCCGGCGCCCGCGCCCGCGAGCGGCAGCGTGATCGTCGTCGGCAGCACGACTCCGATGTTCAGGAGGCAGCCGCCCGACAGCGGAATCGCCGCCTGGGTGAGGCCGAGCACCAGGATGCTCTGCGCGCCGCCGAGGCCGCGACGCAGCGACAACGTCACCGTCTGGTTGGCGGCCGGCAGACCGTCCCACGAGAGGATCGGCGTGATGTTGCCGGTGCCCGCGCAGCCCTGACCGTAGCGCTGGATGCCGCTGTCACCGTTCGCGCCGACGTACATCAGCACGCGGTACTGCTCGTCCGTGCTCGGCACCGCGCTGCAGTCCTCGAACGAGCCGTTGCCGTCGC
Source organism: uncultured Phycisphaeraceae bacterium (assembly GCA_964493525.1). Taxonomy (GTDB): domain Bacteria; phylum Planctomycetota; class B15-G4; order B15-G4; family JADJEK01; genus CAZBOK01. Next base: position 7,201 of record CAZBOK010000135.1, read on the forward strand.
GGTCGTACCGCACCTGAGCCTGCAGGACGATGCCGCCCGTGCCGCGCGGATCGCCGTAGCCGAACGCCGCGGCCGGGTAGCCGAGGTACGCCTCGTCGGAGATGTTCCCGGACCAGGTCGTGCCCGAGTCGACCGAGTCGCTGTCGCGCAGACGGAGATCGGTGATCTCGAACGGGACGCCCGAGTTGCCGCCGACGAACTGATCGTGGAGCTTGAGCACGAGCTCGAGCTGATAGCTGAACGTGATCGGGTCGTAGACCGCGCGCAGGAGGCCGATCGTACGCGTCGTCGGGTTGCCGATCGGGTCGGGCGTGAACAGCTCGATCGCCGAGAGGAACCAGACGTTGCCCGCGGCGTCGATCATCGGGGCCGAGACGGACGGACCGGTGCCGGGCGTGCCGGTGAGAACGTCCATCCCGACCATCGTGCCGAGCACGTTGCCGAACGGCGCATCGACGATCGGCTTGCCGCCGCCCGCGACGCACGTCGTGTAGCCGGCCATCGTCCAGGACGTCGCGCCGCCCGGGGCGACCCGCGCGACCGCGATGATGTTCTGCGTGTCGTTGAAGCTCACGTACGGCGTGCTGACTTCCGCCGCGACGAGGAGGCGACCGGCCGGATCGACGTTGATCCCGACCTGGCCGTTGCCGCCCTGGAACGCGACCTGGCTGTGGTAGTGGTCGAACTGACCGCCGGCGAGGCTGACGTCGCCCGTGGCGTTGTCGGTGATCGCGGCAGGAAGCTGCAGCGCCATCTTGCCCGTCACGTTCGCGCTCGAGTTCAGACCGAACACGTCGATCTGATCCGTCGGCGTGCTGACCTTCCCGAGCACCGCGGCGACGCCGTGCGTGCTCGAGATCGGGGCGGCGAAGTTCTTCGCCGTGTACGCGAGGTTGCCGCGGTGATCCGTCACCGATCCGGCGAGGTGCGAGAGGTCCTGCGTCACGAGGCCGAAGTCGGCGCCGCGCACGAACTGCTTGCTGAAGTTCGTGCCGAGGAGGACCGACTGACCCGCGAGCGACGCCGGCATCAGCGTGGGGGTGTTGTAACCCACCACCGACTGATTGCGGACGACCCACTTCGTCGTCGTGCCGTCGAACGAACCGGGGAACGACGTCGACACCTGGTTGAGGATCGCGCCGTTGCGGCTCGCCGAATCGACCATGTAGAGGTTCGTGTCCGCGAGGATGCCGACGCTGCAGCCGCCGTTCATCATCGAGAAGCCGTCCGATCGGAACGCGCAGTTGCCGAGCTCGTCGACGCCGCCCGGGTTGATCGTCGCGTGATCCGCCGTCTCGTCGCACCCGTTCACCGCGGCCATGATGCGGCGGACGTACAGGCGGTTCGATTCTGCCGGATCGATCGTGACAAGGCCCGTGACAAGGCCGTGGTAGCTCGCCGCGAAGTCCGTCGAGCCGTTCTCGCGGAACATCACGCCGAACTGGTTGCCGAGGCGCCCCGCCGACTGGACCGTCGTCGCGGGCGGATCGTTGATCGTGGCGTCGTTGTTCACTCCCTGGCCGGCGGCCGTCACGACGCCGTAGCTCGGCGCGACGAACGGCGTGTGGCGCTTGAAGCGGCGGCTGAAGCCCTGCGCGCCCATCAAGCTGTTGAAGAACGAGCTGCTCGAGCGCGACGACTTCGCGATCGGCGCGATCGCGAAGGTGTTGCTCCACGAGGAGAAGACCGGGATCAAGTTGACCCCGTAGTCGTTCACCTGCTCGCTGCCGCCCGGCGTCGCGGCGGTGCTCCACGGACGGATCGCGTCTCCCGGCAAGCAGCCGCCCTTCGAGACGGAGTCCTGCGCGAGCGCGGCCGTCGCGAGGACGCCGGTCGCGAGGATCGGTGTGAGGATTCTTCGAAGCATCGAGATGTCTCCGGTGGTTGGGGGACTAGGGGCGGAGATTCGACGCGGAGCCTCCCAGCGCTCGATGAAGGCCGAGCAAGGATCGGAAAAGAGCGGTCGGTCGTGCGCGCCGCGGAGTCGCGCGAACCCTGTAGGTTCTCCGCGATGGATCGATCGTTCTTCGCCGCCTGCACCCTCGGATTGGAGAACGTCCTCGCCGGCGAGCTCACCGCGCTCGGAGCGAGCGACGTGCATCCCGGTCGCGGCGGTGTCGAGTTCCGCGGCGACGAGAACATCGGCTACCGCGCGTGCCTCTGGCTGCGCTCTGCGGTGCACGTCCAGGAGCTGCTCGTCGACGCGGCGGTCGAGTCCCCCGACGACCTCTACGACCGCGTCTTCGCGGTGCAGTGGGAGACGATGCTCGCGCCCGACGGCACGCTCGCCGTCGACGCATCGGTGCGCGACTCGTTCACGACGCATTCCGGTTTCGCCGCCCTCAAGACGAAGGACGCCGTCGTCGACCGCTTCCGCGACCGCGTCGGCCGCAGACCCGACGTCGACACCGATCGGCCCGACCTTCCCCTGAAGCTCGTCCTCAAGCAGGACCGCATGCGCCTCTATCGCGTGTGGTCCGGGGACTCGCTCCACAAGCGCGGCTACCGGCCGATCCAGGTGAAGAGCCCCTTGAACGAAGCGATCGCCGCCGGCCTCCTCCTCGCGACCGAATGGGATCGCGCGTCGCCGATCCTCGACCCGCTTTGTGGATCCGGCACGTTCCTCGTCGAGGCCGCATTCCTCGCGCTCGATCGCGCGCCCGGTTTTCAACGCGGGTTCGCGTGTGAGCGCTGGCTCGATCTCGATCGCGGCGTCCACGCCGCCGCGCGCGACGAGGCGCAGCGGCGCTTGCGTCCCAGTCTCCCGTTCCTGTTCGACGGCGCCGACCGCCATCCCGGCGCGATCGCCATCGCGCGTCAGAGCGCGCGCGCCGCCGGCGTCGAGCGCATGATCCGTTTCACGCACGCGGAGCTCGCGCAGTTCGAGCCGCCCCAGCCGCCGGCGTTCCTCGTCACGAATCCACCGTACGGCGAGCGGCTCGGCGCCGGCGATGACCTCGAAGCCACGTGGCGAGATCTCGGCGCGTTCCTCCATCAGAAGTGTCGCGGCGCGACGGCGTGGATCCTCAGCGGGAATCCCGAGGTGACGCGTCTCCTCGGACTCCGCGCGGAGGGCCGCGTGCCGGTGCGGAACGGGACGATTGATTGCAGGTTCCTGCGGTACCGCGTGTTTGCCGGCTGACGCGGGGTCTTGCGGCTGGCGCCGCTGGCATTGCTGCGACTGCGTCGCTGGCGTGCGGCTGGCGCCGCGCTGACGCGGGGTCTTGGGGCTGGCGCCGCTGGCCTTGCTGCGACTGCGTCGCTGGCGTGCGGCTGGCGCCGCGCTGACTTGCAGCTGGCGCTGCGGCGTGCGGCTGGCGCCGGGCTCGTGACTTCATCACGTGAACTCAAGAGGGGGCTTTCCGCCCCCTCTTGAGAATCTCCCCGGATCCGGGGGCCCTCATGGGGAAGGGGTCTCCCACACGGCGTCGCGCGGTTCGGCGCGAGCACGACGCGATCGGTTCGCGTGCGATATTCGTGCTCGCCG
>CAZBOK010000136.1:0-10670 GCA_964493525.1 uncultured Phycisphaeraceae bacterium
GCCGGACTGCACCGTGACGAAGAACGCGTCCTCGAGGCGCGCGAGCCGCGGCTTCAGCTCGAGCTCCGCCCACTCGGCGAGCCGCGCGCGCTCGAGCGGGACCTGCTGCGCCTCCTTGCCCGGGATCACGCTGAAGCTGATCACCGGAAACAGCGCGGGCGTCTGCCGCTCGATCGTGAGCTCGGTCGACGCCGGCAAGCGCGCTTCCTCGACGCGCGCGCGGACGAGCGCGAGCGCTTCGCGCATGTCGGTGGTCGGGTCGAAGTCGAGCGACAGCTCCGACGCGCCGCGCACCGTCTTGCTCCGCACGCGCACGAGCCCGGGCACCGTGCTCACCGCCTGCTCGATCGGACGCGTCAGCTCCACGACCGACGCTCGCACCGGGCTCTCACCGTTCTCGGCGATCACCGCGATGCGCGGGAAGGTGATGTGCGGATAGATGTCGCGCGATGCGCGGAACGCGGCCGCGCCGCCGGCCGCGACCAGGAGGGCGAGCAGCACGAACAGCGCGCGCCGGTGGGGGAACGCGCGGGCGACGAGGTTCACTCGCGCTGCTCCGTGAGCCGCGCGCCGTCCGGAAGGTTGTAGGCGCCGTCGACCACGACGCGATCGCCCGGCTTCACCGCGCCGCGCACGGCCGCGAGCCCTGCGTGCCGGCCGAGCACTTCGACGGCGCACGGCCGCGCGACGCCTTCGCCGACCCACGTCACGACGCGTTCCTCGCCGTCCTCCGCCACGATCGCCGCCTCGGGCACGAGCGTGGCGGATTCGATGCGGCCGATCTCGATCTCGCCGCGCACGAACCCGCCGGGCCGCAGCATCGATTCGTCCTGCAGCGGCACGACGAGCACCTCGACGAGTCCGGTGTCCGCCTCGACGCGCGACGAGATCGACGACACGCGGCCCGCGATCGTGCGGCCGTCGGCGAGCGTGACGTTCGCGGCGGCGCCGGCGGTCACGTTCGCGATCAGCGCGGGGGCGACGTCGAACGCGACGATGCGCCCCTCGTCGAGGAGAACGGTCGCGAGCACGACTCCGGCCTCGCACGAATCGCCGGCGTGGATCGTGAGGTCGACGACCTGGCCGGCGGCCGCGGCGGTCACCTCGGCGGCCGCCGCGATGGCGCGCGCGTCCTCGACCTCGGCGCGCGTGGCGGCGACCTCCGCGACCAACGTGTTCGCCTGGAGTCCCGACGACGACGCGCGCCACGCTTCGAGCGCGCGCGTGGCGATGTCGAGATCGGTGCGCGCGGCTTCGACTTCGCCGCGCGCGGCGAACAGCGCGGACTCGGACACGAGGCCGTCCTTCGCGAGCGGTTCGAGGCGCGCGACCTGATCCTCCGCGACGGAGAGCCGCGTCTTCGCCTTGCTCGCGTCGCCGGCGAGCTCGACCTGCTTCTGATCGCGCGTGCCGCGCTCGAACTCCGTGAGCGCGTCCTGCGCCGCGGCCGCGGCGGATTCGGCCCGCTTCACCGCGACCGCGAGCGGCTGCGGATCGAACCGCAGCAGCACGGCGCCCGCGGCGACCCGGTCGCCGGGGTGGACGCAGACCTCGATGACTCGGCCGCGCGCACGCGACGTCACCGGCCGCAGCGCCGACGGCGCGGGATGCACCTCGCCGAGCACCGGCGTCATCAGCGGCAGCGTTCCGGACGTGACCTCCGCCGTCTTCACGGCGACGGACGTCTCAGTCACGTCGATCTCGTGTTCTTCTGCGGCGCTGTCGGCGTCCCCCGCGGAATGCCCAGGAGCGCCGCCGCGCATCCACCAGCCCGCGACGCCGCCGAGGGCGAGGAGCGACAGCACCGCGATGAATCGACCGGGCGTCGGCATCGGCCGGCATCTCCTTCGCAGTTCGTCGAACGAACGCGCAAAGGTGCCCCGGGCGCGTGACGGTACGGTTAGGCAGTCACCCCACGACGCGCGCGATGAACTCGCCGATGCGGTCGCCCAGCTCCGGCTTCAAACCGTGACCGCCATCGGTCAAGTGCGTCTCGACGGCGACGCCGTGGGACGTGAGCACGCCGACCGCGCGCTCCTGAGCGTCCCACTTCACGAACTCGTCGTTCCTGCCGTGGACCACGAGCACGGGGAATCCGCGCGCCCGCGGGAGCGCGTCCTCGAGCGCCTCGACCTTCACGCGGCACGCGAGCGCGACCAGCCCGGCGAACCGCCCGACGTTCCGCAGCGCGTGGTACGCGGCGAGGTAGCCGCCCTGCGAGTAGCCGAGCAGGACGACCTTGCGCGGGTCGAGGCGATGCTCGGCGACGACCTGCGCGATCAATCGGTCGAGGTGCGCGCCGGTCTCCTCCATCGCGCGCGTGAACGCCGCCGCATCGCCCGTGTACTGGTACCACGTGAACCCGATCCGCGGCGCCGGCGGCTCGCGGACCTCGACCGGGAACGGCGCGTCGGGGAACAAGAGCGCGAACGGCCCGGACTCGAGCCGCGCGAGGCGCTCGCGCAGGCGCTGGCCGTCGTCGCGGGCGCCGTGCAGCAGCACGACCAGTGGGAAGCCGGTCCGCGGCGGGGGCGTGTCGGGCAGCACGACGGTGAACCGCGTCGCGCGCGAGAATTCGATCGATCCGAAACGGGCGGTCGGCATGGCGCGATTGTGCCGAACCGCGACCTGCCGCGCGCGGAGTCGGCCGCGAAATCTGAGCGCGGTCGTCGCACGGAGTCCGATCGCGGTCGATCGCGCGGAAACTCCGCGCCGCTATCATGCGCGCTTTCTCCGCTCACGACGGAACGCGCGCATGCCCCTCGACAAGAACGGCTCCTGCTCCTTCGTCGACAAGGCGTGGGACGACTCGATCGTCCCGACGCTCCACGACTACATCCGCATCCCGAACAAGTCGCCGCTCTACGACAAGGAGTGGCGCGAGCACGGTCACATGGACCGCGCGGTGAAGCTGATCGAGGACTGGTGCCGCGCGCAGCCGATCGAGGGACTCACCGTCGAGGTGGTGCGCCTCGAGGGACGCACGCCGCTCATCTACATGGAGGTCCCGGGCGAGGGGGACGACACCGTCCTCCTCTATGGACACCTCGACAAGCAACCGGAGATGACCGGCTGGGCCGCCGGCCTCGGGCCGTGGATCCCGGTGATGAAACAGGACCGCCTCTACGGCCGCGGCGGCGCCGACGACGGCTACTCGGCGTTCGCGTCGCTCACCGCGATCCGCGCGCTGAAGGAGCGCGGCGGCAAGCACGCGCGCTGCGTGATCCTCATCGAAGCGTGCGAGGAGAGCGGGAGCTTCGATCTCCCCGCGTACATCGAGCACCTCGCGCCGCGGATCGGGACGCCGAGCCTGGTCGTCTGCCTCGACTCCGGCTGCGGCAACTACGACCAACTGTGGTGCACCACGTCGTTGCGCGGGCTGATCGGCGGCGACCTCGTCGTCGAGATCCTCCACGAAGGAGTGCACTCAGGCGACGCATCGGGCATCGTGCCGTCGTCGTTCCGCATCGTGCGGCAGATCCTCTCGCGCATCGAGGACGAGAAGACCGGCAAGATCCTCATCAAGGAGTTCCACGTCCAGGTGCCGAAGGACCGACTCGCGCAGGCGCGCGCCGTCGCGAAGGTGCTCGGCAAGGCGGTGTGGAACAAGTTCCCGTTCGTGAAGGGCGCCAAGCCGATGGTGACCGACACGACGCAGATGATCCTGAACCGCACCTGGCGTCCGACGCTCTCGATCACCGGCGCCGCCGGGATGCCGACGCTCGAGAGCGCGGGCAACGTGCTGCGTCCGTCGACTTCGTTCAAGCTGTCGCTCCGTCTGCCGCCGACCGCGAACTCGAAGAAGGCGGGCGCGGCGCTCCGGAAGGCGATCGGCAAGAGCGCGCCCTACGGTGCGAAGGTGACGTTCAAGGGCGAGAAGGGCAGCGACGGTTGGAACGCGCCGCCGTTCGCGCCGTGGCTCGAGCGCTCGATGGCCGCGGCGTCGAAGGCGTACTTCGGCAAGCCCGCGATGATGATGGGCGAAGGCGGGTCGATCCCGTTCATGGGGATGCTCGGCGAGCGCTTCCCGAAGGCGCAGTTCCTGATCACCGGCGTGCTCGGCCCGCACAGCAACGCGCACGGGCCGAACGAATTCCTCCACGTGCCGACCGGCAAGAAGCTCACCTGCTGCGTCGCGCAGGTGCTCGAGGATCACTTCCTGCGCGATCGCGCCGAGGCCGGCGCGTCCGGCCGGGTGAAGAAGGAGACTCGATGAACTCGCGCGCCCTCCCGCCGCCGCCGGTGAACGAGCCGGTCAAGGCGTACGCGCCGGGCTCACCCGAGCGCGCCGAGCTGAAGGCGACGATCGCCGCGCAGCGCGCCGGCACGATCGAGATCCCGCTCGTGATCGGCGGCAGGGCGGTGAAGAGCGGCGTGCAGGTCGACGTGGTCGAGCCGCACGACGTGAAGCGCGTGCGCGCCAAGGCGCACAAGGCGAAGCCGGAGCACGTGCAGCAGGCGATCGAGGCCGCGCGCGCCGCGGCGCCCGCGTGGTCGCGCATGTCGTTCGACGATCGCGCGGCGATCTTCCTGAAGGCCGCCGACCTCCTCGCGGGTCCGTGGCGCCAGAAGCTGAACGCATCGACGATGCTCGGCCAGAGCAAGACGCCGTTCCAGGCCGAGATCGACGCGGCGTGCGAGATGATCGACTTCCTGCGCTTCAACGTGCACTACGCGACGCAGATCCACGACATCCAGCCCGGCTCGCAGCCCGGCATGTGGAACCGCTGCGAGTACCGGCCGCTCGAAGGCTTCGTGTTCGCCGTCACGCCGTTCAACTTCACGTCGATCGGCGGCAACCTCCCGACCGCGCCCGCGATCATGGGCAACGTCGTGCTGTGGAAGCCGGCGACCACCGCGCTGTTCTCGAACTGGATGTTCCTCGAGCTGATGCGCGAAGCCGGATTGCCCGACGGCGTCATCAACTTCCTGCCGGGCGACGGCCCCGCGATCGGCGGCGTCGCGCTGTCGCACCGCGACCTCGCGGGCATCCACTTCACGGGCTCGACGGCGACGTTCAACCGGATGTGGCGCACGGTCGGCGAGCACCTCGACTCGATGAAGAGCTACCCGCGCCTCGTTGGCGAGACCGGCGGCAAGGACTTCGTGTTCGCGCATCCGTCCGCGGACGTCGACGCCCTCGTCGTCGCGCTCCTGCGCGGAGCGTTCGAGTACCAGGGGCAGAAGTGCTCGGCCGCAAGCCGCGCCTATGTGCCGAAGTCGCTGTGGCCGCGCGTGCGCGACCAGCTCGTTGCCGAGACCAAGAAGATCGTGATGGGCGATCCCACCGACTTCCGCACGTTCATGGGCGCGGTGATTGACCAGGCGTCGTTCGACAACTGCGTGAAGCACCTCGCCGCGGTGAAGGCCGGGAGCGACGCGAAGATCATCGCGGGCGGCGAGTGCGATCGCTCGGTCGGCTGGTTCGTGCAGCCGACGATCATCGAGTCGTCGAACCCGGGCTCGACGACGATGTGCGAGGAGCTGTTCGCCCCGATCCTCACGATCCACCCGTACGACGACGCGAAGCTCGACGAGACGGTCGCGGCCTGCGACGCGACCTCGCCCTACGCGCTGACCGGCGCCGTCTTCGCGCAGGATCGCGCCGCGATCGCGCGCATCAGCGAACGGCTCGTGAACGCCGCGGGCAACTTCTACGTGAACGACAAACCGACGGGCGCCGTGGTCGGCCAGCAGCCGTTCGGCGGCGCGCGCGCGTCGGGCACGAACGACAAGGCCGGCTCGATGCTGAACCTCCTGCGCTGGACGAGCGTGCGCACCGTGAAGGAGACGTTCGTCCCGCCGAAGTCGTGGGGCTACCCGCACATGGCGGAGGCCTGAGCGCGATGGCTCCGCTGCCGGGAGCACGCCGCGCGCTGACCCGTCTCGCGATCCTCGTCTCGCTCCTCCCCGCGTGCTCCGCGGTGAGGAAGGTGTCCGAGATCGTCGATCCGACGATGGTCGTCGCATCGGACCTCGACAACCCGCCGTTCGCATTCGAGGATCTGAGCGGTCAGCCGGACGGACGCGACGTCGAGATGATGAAGCGACTCGCCGAGGAGATCGGCATCTCGATCGAGTGGAAGAAGATGCCGTTCGCGGAGCTCTTGCCGGCGTGCGAGCAGGGAGCGGTCGACGTGGTCTGCGCCACGATCGGCATCACCCCCGAGCGCGAGCGGCGCATGCTGTTCACGTCGCCGTACTTCGACACGCGCATCGCGGTGCTCGTGCGCGCCGGCGCGGGAGAACCGACGACGCTCGCCGACCTCGCCGGCAAGAAGGTCGCCGCCGGGAACGGCACGACCGCCGAGCGCGCGGTGAAGCTGTACTTGAAGCAGTCGACCGGCGTGTTCGAGAACCCCGCGAAGACGCCCGCGAAGGACCGCGTGCTCGGCCGCGAAGTCGATGCGGCGGCGATGGACGGGCCGGCCGCGGACGAAGTCGCCGCGAAGAGCGAGGGCAAGCTCGCGGTGCTCCGCGAGTCGCTCGCGGTCGAGCGCTACGGTCTCGCGTTGCCGCAGGATCGCGCGCAGCTCCGCGACAAGCTCGACGCCGCGTTGAAGAAGATGCGCGGTCTGCATCTCCTGACGCACCTCGACGAGAAGTGGGGCCTCGTCCGCAAATGACGCGCTTCTTCCTGGTCTGCCTCGGCGGAGCCGTCGGATCGGGATTGCGCTTCCTCGTCGGGCTCGCGGCGCTCGCGCTGCTCGGTGCGCGGTTCCCGTGGGGAACGCTCGCCGTGAATCTTGTCGGATCGTTCGCGATCGCGTTCGTGATGCGCGTCGCGGAATCGTCCGACGCGCTCTCGCCGCTCGCGCGCACGACGATCGTCACCGGCGTGCTCGGCGGGTTCACGACCTACTCCGCGTTCGCGTGGGACACGGTGCAGTTCGTCCACGGCGGCGAGCGTGGCATGGCCGCGCTGTATCTGATCGCGACGGTCGCCGGCTGCCTGCTCGCGTGCTTCGCGGGCTTCGAGTGCGCGCGCCGCGCGTTCGGAGGCGGGTGATGTCGCGCGTCATCGGCCGCATGCTCCTCGCGATCGTCGCCGTCGCGGTCACCCTCCTCCTGTGCGAGGGCGTGCTGTCGCTCGGCTTCCGGAAGTCGCTGCGGCCGCGGCCCGCGTTCGACCTCGAGCGCATGTTCCAGCCGGGCGCGGAGAACGCGGCGCCGATCAACGGCATCTTCGCCTCGAATGTCGACCCGGCGGTCGCGCACACGCTGCGCCTGAACGCCGAGCTCACCGATCGATCCGCGAAGTTCCACACCGACGCGATCGGCCTGCGCGCGCGGCCGCCGATCCCGGCCAACGCGCTGAAGATCGTCGTGCTCGGCGATTCCGTCGCGTTCGGCGCGGGGCTCGCCGACGACGAGACGATCGGCAGCCAGCTCGAAGCGACGTTGAACGCGGTGCGCGGTCCGTCCGCACAGCCGGTCGCGGTGTCGACCGTCGGCGTGCCCGGTTGGAATCACCGGAACGCCGTGCAGTTCTTCGTCGACCACTTCGAGGAGTTCGACCCCGCGGTCGTCGTCTACCTGCCGGTGTCGAACGACCTGTACGACTCGCTCTCGATCGCCGAGTCCGGACTGCAGCAGATCGCGTCCGACCCGATGGCGGACGATCCGCTCCTCACCGTCAATCACGAGAGCATCTTCGCCTACCAGTACTTCCTCGGCGGACGGGTCGCGCGCGGCGAAGTGAAAGACGCCGTGACCTCGCTCGACGACGTCGGCGCGAACGGAGTGATGTCGGACCTCGGGCCGGAATCGAAAGCGCGCTACGACGACAACGCCGACTCCATCGCCCGCCTCGAGAGCGACCTCGTCGCGCGCGGCCGCAAGCTCGCGCTGCTCTTCTACACGGAGAACCCCGGCGACCCGACCTACGCGTGGACGCTGCGCGAGCGGCTCCTCGCGCGCGGGATCGTGGCGCCGGATCTCCCCGGCATCGCGCACATGACGAAGGAGCTGGGGCTGCCCGGCGATCCGCACCCGAACCCGACGTGCGCGCGCGGGCTCGCGATCCTGATTGCCGAAGGGTTGCTGTCGCACGGGCTCGTCGACCGCGGTGAAGGGATTCCATTGCCGGAGCTGCCCGCGCTCGTGCGCGACGCCCGCGCGGAGCCGCGCGACGTGACGACGATCCACGCGGAGGCGGCCCGCTGCAAGGCCGAGGCGATGCGCATCCTGCAGCCGACGATCGACCTCGGGACCGGGCGCGGCTTCCAGCAGGTGATCGGCGGGATGAACCCGGACGGCACCGCGCGCTGCCGTTTCCTCGCGCTCCTCCGCGGCGCGGGGAAGCGATTGCGATTCACACTCGGCGCATTGCCCGGCAAGACGCTGATCTACCCGCTCTCCGTCGAGGCGTTCGCGAACCAAGCGTCGCTCGGCACCATCACGATCATCGCCGGCGACGCGCCGACCGAGGCGACGTTCACCGTGCCGGACTCCGTGCGCACCGACGTGCCGTTCGAGGTGAAGCTCGTCCCCGCGCGCTGGACGATGACGAGCTTCGAGCGCCGTCCGATCGTCGCGTCGTTCCGCGTGCTGCGCATCGAATCGACGGAGTAGGACGCGGCGACGGGAGAGGCGTGGACGGAGCTTGACGCTCGAGTCCCGAGTTCTCGCGCCCGGGGCCGATTCACGTTCCCGAGACTCGAGCTCCGCAGCGCCCGACCCGCTCCCCCGCGCTCACAGCCTCCGGATCCAGATGTTCCGGTACCGCACGGGATTCCCATGGTCCTGCAGCGTCAGCGGCTCCGCCGCCGCGTGCGGTTCATATGTCGCGACCTCGCGGTGGCGCGTGACGCCGAGCAGTTCCTGCGCGTCCTGCGCGAGCACTCCATTGTGGAAGAGCGTCACGCGTCCCGGCTTCACGAGCTTGCCGGTCTCGAAGCGCGGGGCGCGGAACACGATGTCGTAGGTCTGCCACTCGCCGGGCTTGCGGCACGCATTCACGAGCGGCGGGTTCTGGCCGTACAGCGCGCCCGCTTGCCCGTCGGCGTAGGTGCGGTTGTCGAACGAGTCGAGCACCTGCACCTCGTAGCGGCTCATCAGGAACACGCCCGAGTTTCCGCGGCCTTGCGAGTTGCCCTTCACCTCCGCGGGCGCGCACCACTCGACGTGGAGTTGGCAGTCGCCGAACGACTCCTTCGTGTGGATCGATCCGGTGCCGTTCACTTCCATCGCGCCGCCGGAGACGCGCCAACCGGCCGGGCCTTGATCCGCGGCCCAGTGCGAGAGATCCGTGCCGTCGAACAGGACGATCGCGTCGGACGGCGGTGCGCCGACGGTCGCGCCCGGCGTGACGACGGCGGGGAGCGGACGGTCGATGTCGTGCACGCGCCACTTGCCGCTCGGACCTTCCGGCAAATAAGGCGTGTCGGTGTATCCGACCGGCTCCTGGTGATCCTGCAGCGCGAACGTGACGGCGGGGACCGCGAGGGCGAGGAGGACGACGGCGATGGAAGTGCGCATGGCGGGAACTGTAGCAGCGCGGCGGACGGGGGACTGGGCTTCAGGCTTCGGGCTCCCAATCCACTCGTCAGCGCAGGCGGGCGCGCTCTTCCTCGAATCGGCGGCGCGCGCGCGCGTCGGGCGCGAGTGCGAGCGCGGCGTCGAGGTCGGCGAGTGCCGCGGCTCGGTCGCCGCGCCGCGCTCGGAAGAGGCCGCGCAGTCCGATCGGCGATGGGTCGGTCGGCGCCGTCGCGACGGCGGCGTCGAACTCCGCGGCGGCCGACGCCGCGAGCGACGCCGCGCGGTCGGCGTCGCCCGCGTCGCGAGCCGCGCGCGATTCGATCTCGAACAGGAGGGCCGCTTCGACGTGCGCCGTCGCATCGCCGGGTCGCAGTGCGCGGATCGCGTCGACGTCCGCGCGCGCCGCGGACAGCGCGGCCGAAAGCTGCGCGGGCGCGCGCGCGAGCCGCGCGTCCTCGGCGGCGCGCCGCTCGAGCATCGCGCGGTTCGCGATCGCGAGTGCGAAGCGCGGCTCGTGTTCGATCGCGGCGTCGAAGTCGGCGCGAGCGGCGACGCGCACAGCGTCCGCGTCGCGCATGCGCCCGGAGTCGGCGAGCAGCCGTTCTTCCTCGATGCGGAACACGCCGCGGTTGTTGAGCGCGCCGGCGAGCGTGGCGTCGAGCGCGAGCGCGGATCCGCAGTCGGCGATCGCCGCGTCGTACTCGGCAAGGCTGCCGGCGACGTCACCGGACGTCGCGAGCTCCGACGCCTTCCGCGCGTGCACGATCGCGCGCGCGCAGTGCGCGAACGCCTGGCTCGGGTCGGCCGCGAGCGCCGCGGAGAAGTCTTCGAGCGCGCCGTCGACGTCGGCGAGCTGCAGTCGCGCGCCGCCGCGATCGAGGAGGGCGGTCGCGTCGGACTCCGACTGGCGAACGCGCAGATCGGCGTCCGCCAGCTCGTGCCGGCGCGCCGCGCGCTCGACGGGATCCGCGGCCGCGGCGTCGCCGCTGGTCCGCGCGGACTCGACGTGGCCGCGAGCGAGGTAGGCCGGTCCGAACCCGCGGTGGAGATCGAACGCCGACATCGCAAGCGTGAACGCCGCGTCGCCGTCGCCGAGCGCGAGCGCGACCTGCGAGGACGCGAGCCGCGAGCGCTCGTCGAGCGGGTCGAGCCGCAGCGCTTCGCCGAACTGCTTCTTCGCGGTCACGAAG
>CAZBOK010000137.1:0-10628 GCA_964493525.1 uncultured Phycisphaeraceae bacterium
AACGTCGGTGACGATGTCGAGGCCGCGGAACAGCGCGAAGAGTCCGCCGACGCCGAGCACGCTGAGCGCGACGACGAAGAAGCCCGACACCGCGCCGCCGCGCAGCGCGATGCGCAGCGCTTCCGCGAGGCTCGTGGTCGCCGCGTGCGCCGTGCGCAGGTTGCTGCGCACCGCGATGTGCATCCCGACGAAGCCGGAGAGGCCGGAGCAGAACGCGCCGAGCAGGAACGACACCGTCGTCGTCAGCGCGAGCGTCGCGGCGGACGGCTCGCCGGGGAGCGGCGAGCGCGCGAACCGGTACAGCACGAAGATCAACGCGGCGAGGACGACGGCGAGCACGGTGATCGTGCGGTTCTGGCGGCGCAGGAACGCGCGCGCGCCCTGCTGGATCGCATCCGCGATCTTCTGCATCTCCGGCGACCCGCGGTCTTTCGCGAGGACGTTGCGGGCGAGCCAGGAGGCGACGACGAGCGCGAACAGCCCGAGGCCGAGAACGAGCGTGATCAGGCTGACGGGGTTCATCTTCGAGTCCCGGGAAAAGGGCGGGGCACGCTAACGCACTGCGCGGGATCGCTCAAGTGTCGGGGCTGCGGCAGGCTGTCGCAGGCCGTTCGTCAGAGCGCGGCGCTCGCACGCCGGCGCCACAAGAGGAAGACCGGGATCCCGACCAGGACGACCACGAACCCGGACGCGGCCTGGGTTCGCGTCTTGTCCGCGAACAGCAGGAGCACGGCCACGGCCGTCGCGAGCACGAGGTAGATCGCCGGGAGCACGGGATATCCGATCGCTCGGTACGGCCGCTCCGCGTCCGGTCGGCGCGCGCGCAGCACGAACAGGCCGAGCGTCGTGAGCGCGTAGAAGGCGAGCGCCGCGAACACCACGTAGTCGAGGAGTTGTGCATAGGTGCCGGTGAGGCAGAGCACGGAGGTCCACGCCGCCTGCGCGACGAGCGCCGCGCCCGGGACGCCGCCCGAGTTCAAGCGGCCGAGCCGCGCGAAGAAGAGGCGATCGTTCGCCATCGCGTACGACACGCGCGCGCCGGACAGGATCAACCCGTTGTTGCAGCCGAACGTCGAGACGAGGATCGCGCAGGCCATGATCACCGCGCCGGACGCGCCGAAGATCCGATCCGCGACCGCGACGCCGACGCGATCGTTCGGCGCGTGCGCGAGGGCGTCGAACGGCAGCGCGCGGAAGTAGGCGACGTTCGCCGCGACGTACAGCAGCGTCACGAGCCCGGTGCCGATCACGAGCGCGCGCGGGAGATTGCGCCGCGGATCCTGCACCTCCGCGGCCGCGAAGGTCACGTTGTTCCACGCGTCGCTCGAGAACAACGATCCGACCATTCCGGCCGCGAACAGCACGATGAACGCGCCGGCGCCGGTGCCGGCGGGGATCGCGAACATCCGATCGACGGCGAAGTTCTCGGCGATCGCGCCCGCATCGCGCCCGATCGTCAGCCCGAGGACGATCAACGCCGCGAGCGCCGCGACCTTCACGATCGTCAGCGTCGTCTGCACCCACTTCGCCTCGCGCACGCCGCGCAGGTTGACGAACGTGAGGAGCCAAATGGTGACGAGGCCGGCGACGCGCGCGGACGACAGGCCGACCTCGATCGGCCCGCCCGGTGTCTGCACGCTCCAATGCGGGAGCGACGTCCAGATCGTCTCCGACACGTGCGCCGGGAACACGACGCCGAGGAACCGTCCGAACGCGACGGCGACCGCGGCGATCGTGCCGGTCTGGATCACGGTGAACAGCGTCCACCCGTAGAGGAATCCCGCGAGCGGCCCGAGGGACTCGCGCAGGTAGACGTACTGTCCGCCCGCGCGCGGGAACATCGCCGCCAGCTCGCCGTAGGCGAGCGCGCCGAGCAACGTCATCGCGCCGGTGACGATCCAGGCGAGCAGCACCCATCCGGGGGCGCCGGTCGTGCGCGCGATGCCGGCCGACACGATGAAGATCCCCGAGCCGATCATCGAGCCGGTCGCGAGCATCACCGCGTCGGTGAGCGTCAGCGCCTTGACGAAGCTCGGCGCGCCCGGCGCACGCTCGGTGTCGGTCGAGGTCGGCATCGAGTCTGCTCCGGACCGGCGAGTCGCGGCGGATCATAGAACGCCGGTTCGAGTCGCTTTCGCGCCGCGTGGTAGGTTCCCGCCCGATTCGTGAATGACGCTGCCGCGAGGAGGACGGTCCGCATGGGTCTGTGGTCGAAGAAGACGCTCGCACAACTGCAGGGAGAGGCGGACGGCTCCGAGTCGCAGGGGCAACTGAAGCGCGCGCTGTCGGCGTCGAACCTCGTGTTCCTCGGCATCGGAGCGATCATCGGCGCCGGCATCTTCGTGATGTCGGGCCAGGCCGCGGCGCGCTTCGCCGGGCCGGCGGTCGTGTTCTCGTACGTCCTCGCGGGCCTCGGCTGCGGCTTCGCCGGGCTCTGCTATGCCGAGTTCGCGTCGATGATCCCGATCGCGGGCAGCGCCTACACCTACTCCTACGCGACGCTCGGCGAGCTCCTCGCGTGGATCATCGGGTGGGACCTGATCATCGAGTACCTCTTCGCCGCGTCGACCGTCGCGGTCGGCTGGTCGGGGTACTTCTGCGACTTCCTGCGCGTGAACCTCGGGGTCACGATCCCGGAGTCGCTGACCAACGCACCGTTCAAGGCGGACGGCATGCAGATGGTCCGCACCGGCGCGATCGTGAACCTGCCCGCGGTCCTGCTCGTCGTCTTCCTCACGCTGTTGCTCGTGCGCGGCATCAAGGAGTCGGCGCGCTTCAACGGCTTCATCGTGCTCATCAAGGTCGCGATCGTGCTCCTGGTGATCGGCTTCGGTCTCGCGCACGTCACGCCCGACAACTGGAAGCCGTTCATCCCGGAGAACACGGGCGTCACCGGCCACTTCGGTTGGTCCGGCATCGCGCGCGGCGCGGCCTACGTGTTCTTCGCGTACATCGGGTTCGACGCCGTCTCGACCGCGGCGCAGGAAGCGAAGAACCCGCAGCGCGACCTGCCGATCGGCATCCTCGGCTCGCTCGGCGTGTGCACGCTGCTCTACATCCTGATGTCGCTCGTGCTGACCGGCGTCGCGCACTTCACGACGCTCGACGTCGATCATCCGGTCGCGAAGGCGATCGAAGCGGTTCCCGCGCTCGGCTGGCTCGGTTGGTTCGTGAAGCTCGGCGCGATCGCCGGCCTCGCCTCGGTCGTGCTCGTGATGCTGCTCGGGCAGCCGCGCATCTTCTTCGCGATGTCGCGCGACGGCCTGCTGCCGCCGGCGTTCGGCAAGATCCACCCGCGCTTCCAGACGCCCGCATTCGCGACGGTGCTCACCGGTTCGATCGCCGCGATCCTCGCCGGATTGTTCCCGCTCGAGATCCTCGGCGAGCTCGTCAACATCGGGACGCTGCTCGCGTTCGTGCTCGTGTGCGCCGGAGTGATGGTCTTGCGCGTGCGCCAGCCGAGCCTGCCGCGCCCGTTTCGGACGCCGCTCGTGCCGCTCGTGCCGATCCTCGGGATCGTGTTCTGCGGCGGATTGATGGCGACGCTGCCGTGGGAGACGTGGGTCCGCCTCCTCGCGTGGCTCGGAATCGGGCTCTTGATCTACTTCGGCTACGGACGCCGGCACTCGCGCGTGGGGAACGCGACGCGTTCGAGCGCCTGACCGCGGAGGCGCGCGCTCGCGCAGTTCACGGTCCGAAGCCGGCCGGCGGCCTCGCCTCGTCCTCGGGGTGCGGCACCGTCAGCACCTTGTAGAAGCACCAGAACGTCAACAAGACGACGAACGCGACCGAGACGATCATGAACGTCCAGCCGAGAGCGGTGGGCGGCGTGATCGACTTCGCTTGGAGGAGGACAGGATTCACGGGAAGCCTCCGATCACCGCGCCGGCTCGTCGGCGGGCGGAAGTCGCCCGTCGAGATCGAGACCCTGCGCTTTCCAACGCTTCGCACCGATCGCGGTCACGACGACCAGGAACAGCGTCACGACTCCGACGAACCCCATCGACATCATGGCCGCGTCGGTATCGCCGATCTTCTTCGCCTCGGTCAGGAAGTTCGTGCGGCAGAACTCCTCGAACACCACCAGGAGATACAGCGGCGTCACGTATTTCATGATGAACGCGTAGAAGCCCGGGATCTTCAACTGCGCGCCGTGGTGCGCCTCCGCGATTCCGCGCTCGATCCCCATGACCCAGCCGAAGCAGATGATCTGCACCGTCGCGAGCACGAAGATGAGGAAGGTGCCGACCCAGAAGTCGATCGTGTCGCGCGCGATGCCGTCCTTGCTGTACCAGAGCACGAAGAGGTTGCCGACGATCCCGATCAACAACAGGAGCGCGGTGCCCTTCTTGCGGCTGATGCCGAGCGCCTCCTCGAGGAACGCGAGCGCGGGCTGCAGCATCGAGAGCGAGCTCGTGATCGCGGCGAGGAACAACATGAAGAACCAGACCGCGCCGACGAAGTTCCCTCCCGGCATGTTCGCGAACACGACCGGCAGTGTGCGAAAGCCGAGGCCGAACGTCCCGCCCGGCAGCTTCTCGAGCGAGAGGCCGAGGAACATGAACGCAGCGGGGATCGTGATGAGCCCGCCGAAGCCGACCTCGAAGAATTCGTTCGTCGCGCTCGCGGTGAGCCCGGAGAGGACCACGTCGTCCTTCTTCTTCAGGTACGACGCGTAGTTGATGATCACGCCGAACCCGACCGAGAGGCTGAAGAAGATCTGTCCCGCGGCCGCCATCCACGACGCCGGATCGGAGAGCTTGGTCCAGTCGGGGTTCCACATGTAGCCGAGGCCGTTCGTCACGGTCTGATCCGGATGCGCTGCGTCCGGCGACATCGTGAACACGCGCACCAGCACGACGGCGGCGGCGACCGCCATCGCCGGCATCGCCCACTTGCAGAACGCTTCGATCCCCTTCGAGAGCCCGCGCACGAGGAAGTAGAAGTTGATCGCGAAGGTGAGGATCCAGAACAAGAGGCTCGTGTCGTGGATGCCGTTCAGGTGGAACAGCGCCCCGTCCGAATCGCCGCCCGAGAACCCGATGAAGTGATCGGTCGATGCTTTGACCTGGTCGGGGATCGGTGTCGTCGCGTTGATGCCGATGCCGCCGGTGATGTACTCCCAGCAGTAGCCGAGACACCAGCTCTCGATGAGCACGTAGTAGAAGTACACGCCGAGCGGGATGAGCACGCCGATCACGCCGAAGTAGCGCGCGATGCTCCCGCGTCCGGCGACGCCGAGGACACCCGGCGCGGAGTGGAAGCCCTTGCGACCGCCGTAGCGCGCCATCGTCCACTCGGCCCAACCGATCGGGATGCCGAGGAAGAGCAGCGCGCAGAAGTAGGGGATCATGAACGCGCCGCCGCCGTACTGCGCGACCTGACCCGGGAAGCGGAGGAAGTTGCCGAGGCCGACCGCGGAGCCGGCGACGGCGAGGATCACTCCGAGGCGGCTGCCCCACTCCTGCTTCGATTGCGACATGCGCGAGGTTCCCGTTCAGAGGACCGAACGGGGCGAGACCCTACCGGCGGCGTCGGGACGAAGGAAGCGCGGAGGGTCGAACGCTGCGGCGATGAGCGCCCGCCCGGCTCACTCGATCTCGGGCGGCGGCGGCGACGCGGCCGTGCCGTCGCCGCTGACGTTGCCGCTGAAGGTCGCGCCGCCGCCGTTGTTCGCGAAGTCGATGCGGTTGCGCTTCGCGACGTTGTTCGTCACCTGCGTGCCGGACGCGTTGTTCTCGATCCCTTCCGCGCCGTTGTCGAACGCGCGGTTGCGATCGATCGTGTCGTTCGATCCGCCGTCGAGATCGATCCCGTCGCGCGCGTTGTCGCGCGTCAGGTTCTTCGCGATCGTCACGTTGGTCCCGCCGATGTGGAATCCATCGCTCGAGTTCGACTTCGACACGTTCTGGTCGATCGTGTGGCCCGATCCGAACACGAGGAAGCCGTGCTCGGCGGGATCATCGCCGCATCGTTCGACCACGTTCTTGCGGATCACGAGGTTGCTGCAGTTGGGAGTGACGCTGACGCCGTTGCGTGAAGCGTTCCGCACGCGATTGCCCTCGACGCGTCCGCTCGTGACCGAGCCGCCGTCGACGTGGATCCCGTCGTTGTTCCCGGGCACGTTCGTGCACGAGTTGTCCGTGATCGTCGGCGAATCGCCGAACACGTCGATCGCGTTGCCGTTCGTGTCGCTCAGCCGATTCCGGCGCACGACGCAAGACGCCCCGGACACGGAGATTCCGCGATCGGCGCAGCTGGTGATCTTGTTCTTCTCGATCGTGCCGCCGATGCCGCTCAACTCGATCCCGTAGTTCGCCGTGCCGAAGATCGTGTTGCTGCCGATGCGTGCGCCGGCGCCGCTGACGTGGATGCCCCAGTTGTCGGTGTTGAGGACGCGGTTCCTCGTCACGGTCGCGTTCGCGCCGTTCACGTGGATCCCCCAGTTCGTCGCTGCCGTGACCTGATTGCGGCTCACCAGTCCCGACGCGCCGTCGATGTAAATCCCCCAGTTCTCGACGACGTCGACGGTGCACTTCTCCACGCGGCCGTCCGCGCCGTGCAGGTAGATCCCCCAGTTGTTCACGTTCGCGATCGCGCACCGCGTCGCGCGCGCACGGGCGCCGTCGACGTGGATCCCGTAATCGCCGCCGCTCTGCACCGTCACGTCGGTCACGACCACGTCGTCACCCACGATCGAGATCGATTCACCCTCGATCGCGGTGAATCGACAGCGCGTCATCTTCGAGGCGCCGCCGTTCGTGACCTCGATGCCCTCGTCGCTGCAGCCGCGGATCACGCAGCTCGTGACCTCGAGATGGTCGGCCGTCCCCTGGATGCCGTCGCCGTTGCCGCCCGCGGTGTTCGCGGCGTTCTGGATCACGAAGCCCTTGATCAGGACGCGCGAGGACGCGACCGCCACGCCCGGCCCCGCAGCGCCGCCGCCTGCCGTGCGTGCGTCGATCGTCACGCTCCCTTGCGCGACCAGGGCCAGACCGTTCTTGCCGGCGGGGATCGTCACGTTCTCGACGTACACGCCCTTCTTCACGCGCACGGTGTCGTTCGGACCGGCATCGTCGACGCCCGACTGGATCGTCGGGTGCGCGCCGCCCTTCTGCACCGTGACGGTTCCGGCGACGGCGAGCGAGTTCGCGAGCAGGGAGACGACGACGAACACGGATCGGGACATGGGAGCCTCCGAGGAGACACGAACGACGAGAGGTGCGGGTTGCGGCGCCGCCGCGCGGCGGTCACGCGACGGTATCGGTCCGCGCCGCGCGTTTCGCGCGCCAGGCTTCGAACGCGATCGGCAGCAGCGACACGACGACGATCCCGAGGATCACGGCGCTGAAGTTCTTCTGCACCCACGCGAGGTTGCCGAACCAGACGCCGCACGCGATGCCGATCGCGACCCACGCGGCGGCGCCGATGACGTTGTAAGCGAGGAACCGCCGGTAGTTCATCGTGCCGACGCCCGCGACGAACGGCGCGAACGTGCGCACGATCGGGACGAAGCGCGCGAGCACGATCGTCTTCCCGCCGTACTTCGCGAAGAACACCTGCGTGCGGAGCAGGTGCGCGCGCTTGATGAAGCGGTGGTCGTGCTCGAAGACCTTCGCGCCGACCTTCTTCCCGATCCAGTAGTTCACCGTGTCGCCGAGCACCGCGGCCACGAACAGCGCGACGCCGAGCGGCACCGGTCGGAGGTTCTCGCTGCCGAGCGCGGCGAGCGCGCCGGCGGCGAACAAGAGCGAGTCACCCGGCAGGAACGGCGTGACGACGAGGCCCGTCTCGCAGAACACGATCAGGAACAACAACGCGTAGGACCAGGGACCCGCCCAGTCGACGAGTTCCTTCAGGTGCGCGTTGAGGTGCAGAAGCCAGTCGGCGGCGGTCTTGATCGCGTCCATTGGATCCAGTCAGGCGCGGGATTCTGTCACGGCGTCGAAGCGGGTCAAGGTAACCTCTCGCCCCACTGACGTCCGGGGAGCGCGATGCCCGACGGCCCGACGCCGAATCCCTCGCTCGACGCGCTCGTCACGGCGGGCGGCTCCCTCGCGCAGGCGGTCGCGATCGCGCAAGCGGAGAGCCTGCAGTTCGGTCACGCGCAGGTCGACGTCGGCCACCTCTTCCTCGGTCTGCTGCAGGCGTTCCCGAACGAATCGCACCAGCTCGTCTACCCGGCCGGGCTCACGCCCGAGGACCTCGTCGAAGCGGTGCGCGCCGCGCTTCCGGCCGGCGGGCCGCGCGCCGACGGCGCCGCGCCCGACGCGCCGGTCGTTCCGACGGCTTCGCTGGTCGAGGCGCTCAAGATCGCGTCGGATCTCTCCCGCGGACAGCCGGTCGCGTTCGAGCACGTCTTCGTCGGGCTGGTGCGCTCGAAGGACAGCATGCCGCGCCGCGTGATCGGCAGCTTCGGCGTCGAGTCGAAGGCGCTCGAGGCCGCGGCGCTCTCGCGCCTCTCCGCGGTCCCCCACGATCCGCAGCGTGCGAAGGCCTCTGCCGACAAGAAGAACGAGACGTCGCTCGCCCGCCTCACGCGCGATCTCGTCGCGCGCGCGCGACTCGGGAAGATGGATCCGGTGATCGGCCGCGAGCGCGAGATCGACGCCGTGCTCGAGACGCTCGCGCGGCGCACCAAGAACAACCCGATCCTGGTCGGCGAGCCGGGCGTCGGGAAGAGCGCGATCATCGACGGCCTCGCGCAGCGCATCGCGAAAGGCCTCGTGCCGGGACGGCTCGGCCGCCTGAAGCTGCTCGAGTTGTCCGTCGCCGATCTGGTCGCCGGCACGCAGTACCGCGGCGACTTCGAGGCGCGCATCCAGAAGCTCGTCGAGGAGACTTCGAAGGACCCGGACGTCGTCCTCTTCATCGACGAGATCCACACGATCCTCTCCGCCGGCGGTCAACCGGGCACCGGCGACGCCGCGGCGTTGCTGAAGCCGCACCTCTCGCGCGGCGACCTCCGCTGCATCGGCGCGACCACCACCGACGAGTACCGCAAGTTCATCGAGAAGGACCGCGCGCTGGTGCGCCGCTTCCAGGCGGTGAACGTCCCCGCGCCGACGCCCGAGGAGTGCCTGAAGATCCTCGAAGGGCTGAAGCCCGGCCTCGAGCAACACCACGGCGTCACGATCGATTCGAGCGCGATCCTCGCCGCCGTGCAGTTGTCGCACCGCTACCAGCCGGAGCGTCACCTGCCGGACAAGGCGATCGACCTGCTCGACCAGGCGTGCGCGCGGAAGATGCTGCGCGCGTTCGCGACCGGCGCTCCGCGCACGATCGCGGCGGCGGACATCCTCGCGATCCTGCGCGATCAGCTCGGCAAGAAGCTCGGCGCCGTCGCCGAGGACGAGTCGGAGAAGCTGCTCGGCATCGAGGCGTCGCTGAAGTCGCGCGTCGTCGGGCAGGACCACGTCGCGAAGCGCGTCGCGGAGCGCATTCTCCTCACGCGTCGCCAACTGCAGTTCCGCCCGGAGCGCCCCGCCGGCGTCTTCCTGTTCCTCGGCCCGACCGGCGTCGGCAAGACGGAGATCGCGCGCGCCCTCGCCGATTACCTCTTCGGTTCGCAGGACCAGCTCCTGCGCTACGACCTCTCCGAGTTCTCCGAGCCGCACTCGGTGTCGCGCATCGTCGGCTCGCCGCCCGGCTACGTCGGGTACGACGACGAAGGACACCAACTCACCTCGAAGGTCCGGTCGAACCCGCAGTCGATCCTGCTGCTCGACGAGATCGAGAAAGCGCATCCCGCGGTCCTGAACCTCTTCCTGCAGGTGTTCGAGGACGGCCGCCTCACCGACGCGCAGGGGCGCACGGTGTCGTTCAGCGAGGTGACGATCATCCTCACGTCGAACGTCGGCGCCGAAGCGTTCCGCCGCCGCGAGGCGATCGGCTTCGGCAAGGCCGACGACGAGCCGCCGGACACGATGCGCGAGACGGCGCGCGACATCCTGCAGGACCGGCTGCCGCTCGAGCTCCTCAACCGGATGGACGAGATCCTCGTGTTCAACCCGCTCGGTCGCGAGCAGATCCTCGCGATCGCCGAGCGGCTCGTGGCGCGGGCGACCGAGCGCTTCCGGAAGGACGGCAAGACGATCGAGGTCGACGCCTCCGCGATCCGCTTCCTCGGCGAGACCGGGTACGACCCGACGTTCGGCGCACGGCACCTGCAGCGCAACGTCGAGCAGCTCCTGCTGCAGCCGCTCGCGCGCGAGACCTACATGTCGGACTGGGCGCTCGTGGAGAAGATCCTCGTCACGAAGGAAGGCTCGGCGCTCGTGTTCGAGAAGCTCTCGCGCGCGCTCCCGATGCGCGACGCGCGGCCGCGCACGAACGGCATCGACGGCGGCTCCAAGTCGACGAAGGGCGCATGACGCACTCTCCCGCGGGCACGACGATCACGGCCGTGCGGGCCGCGCGCCTCGACATCCCGCTCAAGCGACCGTTCGGGATCGCGACCGGCACGCAGCACGCGGCCGACAACGTCCTCGTGGAAGTCGTGCTCGCGGACGGCACGGTCGGCCGCGGCGAGGCGGCGCCGTTCGAGGCGGTGAACGGCGAGACCCAGCAGGCGGTGCTCGACGCGGTGGACGCCGCCGACCGCGCGTTCCGCGGCGCCGACGTCCGGC
>CAZBOK010000138.1:0-10614 GCA_964493525.1 uncultured Phycisphaeraceae bacterium
AGGTGCCCGCCGCTGATCGTCGGCGCGCCGCCGCGCATCCCGCCGCCGGAGAAGCACGAGTCGGTGACGATCGTGACGCGCGCGGTCTTCGCCGTGAGCGCGACCAGCAGCGAGCGCATCTCGTCGTCGGTCAGGTCGTTCTCGCCCTGCGCGCCGTTCGCGCGGCTGTCCCACGCGATGAACGTGGAGTCCATCCCGTCCGGCTCCGCCTCCTTCACGCCGCTCTCGTCCGGGACGCGCGAGCCGTGGCCGGAGAACGAATAGAACACTTCGGTTTGCGGGCCCGCGCGCGCGATCAGCCAGTCGTGGAACTCGGTGACGATGCGCTCGTGCGTCGCCTCCGCATCCTTCAGCACGTGGATCTCGTCCGGCTGGAAGCCGAAGCGTTTCAAGAGCAGGTTGCGGTAGCGCTCCACGTCGTTCGCGCAGCCGGGAAGCGGCGCGAAGTCCGCGGCGGTTTCCTTCGGGTACTCGCTGATGCCGACGATCAGCGCGGCGCGGGCGGGCGCCGCGTCCTCGGCACTCCGCGCGGGGCGGACCGCCGCGAGCTGCAGCACGGCGGCGATCGTCGCCAGGGCGACGGGACGGGCGATCATGTGGACCTCGCTCTCGAGAAGCGACCACCGGCAGAGGGGGCGCAGCGTGCGCGACCGAAGGGAGATTCTCCGAAAACTCCCGTTCGTTCGGACCTCGATTCGCCCTGCGTAGGATAGTCGCGCGCCTCGAAAGCGCGCGTGGGAGCGCGAGCCATGAGCCTGCCGCCGACCGGGAACGAGCCGACCGCGCGCATCGCCGGCGCCGATGCGGCGGAGTCGCTCGCCGCGGAATACGTGGCGGAAGCCGCGGCCGGCACGCGCCCGGTGTTGGACGAATGGGTCCAGCGGCTCAGCAGCGACCCGGAGCGCGCGCGCTTCCGCCGATTGATCGAGGACGTCGAGACCGTCGACGGGCTGCTGCCGCGCCAGATCCGCGAAGGGGTCACGCTCGCCGACCGCTACCGCATCGTGCGCGAGCTCGGCCACGGCGGCATGGGCAAGGTGTTCGAGGCGCGCGACGAGCGGCTCGGCAGGAACGTCGCGGTGAAAGTGCTCGCGACGATCGACATGCCGGGCGTCGATCTCGAAGCGCTGTTCCAGCGCGAGGTGACGGTGCTCGCGTCGCTGTCGCACCCGAACATCGTCGCGATCCACGAATCGGGGAAGGACGGCGACGTCTCGTTCCTCGTGATGGATCGCGTGCACGGCACCTCGCTCGCGACGGTGATCGAGAAGCTGCGCGAGAAGTCCGGCGACGGGTTGCCGCAAGATGGCGCTTTATTGTTCGCGACGCTCGAGCAGCCGGCGCCGCCCGGCAGCCGCGCGTTCGGAGACCCGCATTCGTGGCCGAAGATGGCGGCGGCGATCGTCGCGGATCTCGCGCGCACGATCGAGGCGGCGCACGCGGCGGGCGTCATCCATCGCGACCTGAAGCCGTCGAACGTCCTCCTGCGCGGCGACGGCACGCCGGTCGTCCTCGACTTCGGGCTCGCGGGGCTGCGCGAGCGCGACACCGGCTTGCTGACCGGCGCGCTGTTCGGGACGTCGTGGTACCTCGCGCCGGAGCAGGTCGTCACCAAGCGCGCGGGCAAGGATCCGCGCACCGACGTCTACCAGCTCGGGCTCATCCTCTACGAGCTGCTCACGCTCGAACGCGCGTTCGCGGCCGACGAGCTGCACGACCTGCTCGCGAAGATCGTCGCCGGCGACTTCCCGCGCCCGCGCGCGCTCCGGCCCGAGCTGCCGGCCGACGTCGAGGACGTCTGCCTGAAGGCGATGGAGCTCGACCCGTCGGCGCGGTACCAGTCGGCCGCCGAGCTGCGCGAGGATCTCGATCGCTTCGTGACCGGGAGCGCTCCGCCGCGCGCGTGCTCCGGCAGCGCTTGGGCGAGGGCGGCGCGCAACGCGCGCTACTTCGCGCGCCGTCACACTGCCGGACTCGCGGCAGCAGCGCTCCTGTTCGTCGGCGCCGGCGTCGGCGGGGCGTGCGCGTGGCGGGCGGCGTCGAGCTCCGCGCCGCCGGCCGCGCCCGCACCGGTGCGCGCGTGGGCGCAGTCGGCGGGGGACAGCTCCGCGCGGTTCATCGCGAACGACGACGCGGTCCATCCAGGCGACCGAATCGGAGTCGCGCTCGCCGGGTGTGCGAAGGGAGTGCTCTACGCCGTCAACCTCGTCGACGCGCCCGGTGCGACGGACACTCGCGTCGTTCCGCTCGGGTCGTTCGACGTCGCGAGCGGCGACGATCGGTTCGAGATGCTCTAGATCGAAGCGAACGAACCGCCGGGACAGCGCGAGGGGCTCGTCGTGTTCTGGAGCGCCGGCCGCGACCCCGCGCTCGAGGATTGGCTCGCGTCGATCGCCGCCAAGCCGCCGGCGCCGCCGGTCACGCTGGCGCAAGCGAACGACGCGCTCACGCGGCGCCTCGACGAGCCGACGCGCGGCGCGCCGATCAAGGCCCGCGCCGCGCCGCCGTCGTCGATCCGCGAGGCGCCGGGCACGAGCTCACAGTTCCCGCGTCTCGCGACGCAGGAGACCTTCCGCGTGATGCTCCGCGTCGAGCCCTGAAAGGCCGACGTCCCGCGACGGCTCCTTGAGCGGCGCCGCGCCGGGCGCTTCGATGTCGGCCATGACCGAGGCCCTCGGGCAATCGATGCTGCTCCTGCAGCGCGCCCAGCGCGGCGACAAGGCCGCGCTCGAGCAACTGTTCGCGCGGTACTACGAGCGCGTGCGGCCGATCGTGCGCGCGCGCCTCGGCCCGCGCCTGCGCGAACACCTCGAATCCGGCGACGTGCTGCAGCAGGTCTTCATCGTCGCGCTCAAGAACTACGACAAGTTCCAGGTCGACTCCGAAGCGCGGCTGATCGGCTGGCTGGCGAAGATCGTGCAGAACCAGGTGAACGACGAGATCGACAAAATCGGCGCGGCGAAGCGCAAGTCGCCGGGCCACGTCTCGCTCGGCGCGAAGTCCGCGAGCGGCTCCGTGATGGGCGACCCGCCGGCGAGCGACACCCGCGCCTCGGACGTCGTCGCGCGCGAGGAGCGCCAGGAGCAGCTCGAGGACTGCATCGCGGCTCTCTCCGAACGGCACCGCGAGCTGATCCTCCTGCGCGACTACCAGGACCATTCGTGGGACGAGATCGCGACGATCCTGTCGATCGCGTCCCCCGACGCGGCGCGCATGCAGCACGCGACCGCGAAAATCGAGCTCGGCAAATGCCTTCGCCGCAATTCGCCGGACTCCGCACGCTGATCGACCGAGAAGAAACCTCCCGCGACCGGGCGTCGCTGCCGGTCGAACGCCGCTCGAGTACTGAAGAGCTTCGCAAGGAACCCGTCATGAGATCGATCCGCTTCGCGACGCCGCTCGTCGCGCTCGTCCTGTTCTCGTCGCAAGCGTGCGCGGTGGTCGCGCCGGCCGAACGCGCGGCGCCGAACGCGTGGCTCGTCGTCGGCCCGTTGCCGGCGCCCGCGCCGCTGTTCGCCGACGGACCGGGCGCGAAGGCGCCCGAGTTCACCGCCGAGATCGACCCGCGCGCGCAGTGGCCGGAGGACGGCCGGGGCGGCGCGCGGCGCGACGATGCGCTGTCGGTCGCGCCCGCGGCGTCCGGCGGCGCCGTGACGTTCGCGACCAAGTACCTCGCGGTCGATCGCTTCGGCGCGGTGAAGCTCACGCTCACCGGCCCGGGCCGGCTGCGGATGTGGGTCGACGGCGACGATGCCGGCAAC
Source organism: uncultured Phycisphaeraceae bacterium (assembly GCA_964493525.1). Classification (GTDB taxonomy): domain Bacteria; phylum Planctomycetota; class B15-G4; order B15-G4; family JADJEK01; genus CAZBOK01. Next base: position 3,762 of record CAZBOK010000138.1, read on the forward strand.
GGCGATGCGAAGGTCGAGTCGACCCGGAAGCTCGCGCGCGGACTGCATCGCGTCACCGCGCGGTGCGAGTCGAACGCCGGCGCCGCGCCGGAAGCGCTCGCGCTCGAGGTCGCGGGCGACGCGAACGGCCAGGACGTCCGCGCGACGCTCGATCCGCGCCACGCGCCGGCGAGCTACGACGAGTTCCGCGCGATCCGCGGCATCGGCTCGCTCGCGATCTCTCCCGACGGCAAGTTCCTCGCGATCCAGCGCACCGAGCGCGCGGCGACCGGCGACGGCAGCGACTCGCGACTCGACGTGCTCGACCTCGACCAGCGCACGATCCGAGCGACCGCGTTGTGCGGGCGCGGCGCGAGCGCGGTGACGTGGCAGGACGATTCGAGCGCGCTCCTGATCCGCCAGGGCACGACGCTGCGCTGGTGGCGCGTCGCCGACGGATCGCTCGTCGACGTGCTGAAGGACGAGCCGGGACTCGGCGCGATCGCGGTGAGCAGGGACGGTGCGACGATCGTGTTCGCGTCGACGCGCGGCGTCGCTGCCGATCCGCCGGCGACCGCGCCGCGACATCGAACGGAGCTGCGCGAGCGGCTCTCCGACTGGCCGACCGACCCGTACCTGTGGCTCCTCGACGCGAAGAGCGGCGCGCGCCGCCGGCTCACGACGCCGGGCGACTTCCTGCAGGACGCGTTCGCGATCACGCCCGACGCCAAGACGCTGGTGTTCTTCAGGAACGTGCCGCGCGACGCGCGGCCGTGGTTCGCGAGCGAGCTGCACGCGCTCGATCTCGCGAGCGGTGCCGACCGCGTCGTGACGACGCTGACGATGGGGTTCGAAGGGCATCCCGGTCTCGGCGCGATCGCGCTCGACCCGGCGGGAACTCGCATCGCGTTCGTCGCGCCGCCGTCCGAACTCGGCTCGGCGTTGAAGGGCGTCGAGCCGAACGCGTTCGCACCCGCGCTGTGGGTCACCGATCTCGCGACCGGTGCGACGCGTTGCGTCAGCGAGAAGCTCACGGCGACGGTCGACGGCGCGCTGCATTGGTCGGAGGATGGACGGCTGATCTCGTTCCTCGGCACGCAGGGTTCTCGTCCGACGTGGCTCGACGTGAACGTCGACACGCTCGCGCCCGCGGCGGAAGACCTCGGCGTCGAGGCGGTCGGCGAGCTGTCGGTGTCGAAGGACGGCGGCCGCGTCGCGTGGACCGGCAGCGCGACCGATCGGCTGCCCGCGTTGTACGTGCGCCGCCGCGGCGACGCGATCACCGCCGAGCCGTGGATCGATCCGAACGCCGACGTGCGTCGCCGCATCGCGCTCGATCGTCCGCAGGACCTCGCGCTCGTCGCCGCCGACGGCGCGACGCCGATCGAAGGCTGGCTGTATCGGCCCGCGAACGAGGACGGCGCGGCCGCGGGCAAGAAGACGCCGCTCGTCGTCTACTACTACGGCGGTGCGACTCCCACCACGCGCGGCTGGAACGACCTGCACGCGTTCCTCGCGGCGAACGGGTACGCGGTGCTCGTGGTGAACCCGCGCGGCTGCGGCGGCTACGGCCGCGCGTTCGCCGATCAGCACGTCGCGGAGTGGGGCGAGGTCGCGGGCCGGGACATCCTCGCCGCGCTCGATCAGGTGCTCGCGAAGGAGTCGTGGATCGACGGATCGAAGGTCGGCTGCTACGGCGGCAGCTACGGCGGCTTCATGACCATGTGGCTCGTGAGCCACAGCGACAAGTTCGCGGCCGCGGTCTCGATGTACGGCATCGCCGACATCGCTTCCTACTTCGGCGACGGGACGTGGGGCTGGACCTACGGCGACCAGGCGCTCGCCAACACCTACCCGTGGTCGAAGCCGCAGTGGTTCGCGGAGCACTCGCCGCTGTACCAGGCCGATCACATCAACACGCCGCTCCTGCTGCTGCACGGCGAGGCGGACACGAACGTGCCGGTCGGCGAGTCGGAGCAGATGTTCACCGCGCTCAAGCTGCTCGGCCGCCAGGTGGAGTTGGTGCGGTTCCCCGGCGAGGACCACGGGCTGCGCGGGACGTGGACCAATCGCGTGCTGCATCGGACGATGCTGCTCGAGTGGTTCGATCGGTACTTGAAGGGGCAGGGCGACGCGTGGAAGGCGCGGTGGGGGAAGTAGGACGCGGGATTGGCGTCGCGGCGTCGAGAGATCGAGGGCCGAGGGAGCGGGCTCCGCCCCGGGCGAGATGAGGAGGGAGGCGTGGCGCGCCCCGCGCGCGACGTCGGCCCGCGCTACTTCAACTTCGCCGCGAGGAACTTCGACACGACGTCCCAGGCGGCGGCGGCTTCCTTCTCGTGATACGCCGGGCTCGACGGGTTCGCGAACGCGTGCGGCGCGTCGTAGCGGTGGATCTCGTGCTCGACCTTCGCTTCGGTGAGCGCCGCGTCGAACGCGTCGACCGTCTTCGGCGGGATCCCCTTGTCCTGGTTGCCGAACACGCCGCACAGCGGCGCCTTGATCTTCTTCAGCGCATCCGCATCGGTGATCGGGTGGCCGTAATACATCACGCACGCCGAGAGGTCCTCGATCGCGAGCGCCGCCGCGAGCGACTTGCCGCCGCCGAAGCACCAGCCGATCGAGCCGACCTTGCTCGCCTTCACGCGCGCGTCCTGCTTCAGGAAGTCGTGCGCCGCCTTCAGGTGCTTCAGCGAAGCGTCGTCGTCGACCGCCTTCATCGCGGCCATCGCCTGGTCCGGCGTGGTCGCGACCTTGCCGCCGTAGAGGTCGACCGCGAGCGCGGCGTAGCCGGATGCCGCGAGTCGATCGCTCCAGTGGCGGATGTGGTCGTTCAATCCCCACCATTCGTGGATGACGATCACCGCGGGGAGCGGCGCCTTCGCGTCCTTCATCGACGCCGGCGGCAGCGCGAGGTACGCCTTCGCGCCGGACGACAACGTGACCTCGACGCCGGTCGGCTTGGGTGCGTCCTCCTTCTTCAATTCGTGCATCGCCTTGAACTCCTCTTCGGAGACGGCGCCGGTGAGGGATTTCGCGGGCGCCGGCTTCGCGGCGGGGTCCTGCGGCGCGGGAACGAACAGAGCGACGAGGAGCGGGAGTGCGGGGAGCATCGATTCTCCGGGGGCTGCGAAGCGCGGCGTGTCGAGCGGCGGTCAGGATATCGGCGCGCGACTCCGCGGGTCACTTCAGCTTCGCCGCGAGGAACTTCGACACGACGTCCCATGCGGCGGCGGCGTCTTTCGGGCGGTACCCCATGCTCCCCGGGTTCGTGAACCCGTGCGGGCCGTCGTAGCGGTGGATCTCGTGCTCGACCTTCGCGTCCGTGAGCGCGGCTTCGAACTCGTCGACCGATTTCGTCGAGATCGCGAAGTCCTGGTCGGCGAACACGCCGCAGATCGGCGCCTTGATCTTCTTCAGCGCGACCGGGTCGGTCACCGGGACGCCGTAGTAGACGACGCACGCCTGCAGGTCTTCGATCTCGATCGCCGCCTGCAGCGCTTTGCCGCCGCCGAAACTCCAGCCGATCGCGCCGATCTTCGTCGCCTTCACGCGCGGGTCGGTCTTCAAGAACTCGTGCGCCGCCTTCAGGTGCTTCAACGCCGTCGCGTCATCGACCGACTTCTCCGCGGCCATCGCGGCGGCAGGACTGTTCGCGATCTTGCCGCCGTAGAAGTCGACCGCGAGCGCGGCGTAGCCGCACGCGGCGAGGCGATCGGCCCAGTGCCGGACGTGGGAGGTCATTCCCCACGCTTCGTGGAGCACGAGCACCGCGGGCAGCGGCGCCTTCGCGTCCTTCGACGGCGCGGGCGGCAGCGCGAGGTAGGCCTTCGCGCCCGACGAGAGCGTGACCTCGACGCCGGCCGGCTTCGGCGCCTCGTCTTCGTCCTCGTCCTGCTCGTGCACCGCCTTGAACTCTTCTTCGGACGTGCCGATGGCGACCGGCGCCGCAGGCGCGGGCTTGGCGGCGGAGTCTTGCGGCGCGAGGGAGATCAGTGCGGCGAGGAGCGAGAGAGTCGAGAGCACGGAGCCCTCCGGTTTTCGAATGAGCGATCGACCGACCGCTCGCGAGGATAGCGACGCGCGGGCGACGGACGTTTCGGGGAGTCGGGATGGCGGACGACGAGACGATCGATCGAATGGCCATCATCCGCGCGGGCATCGTCGGGCTCGGGCTCGGCGTGTTCGGGGCGCTCGCGACCGACGCGATGCCGTCGGTGTATGTGGCCACCGGGTTGAGCGGAGTGGTGCTCGCGCTCGCGTTCGCGGCGGCGCTACTCGGTGGGCCGGGTCCGGAGCGGTGGATCGCAGTGACGTGCGCGATGCTCGGTCCCGCACTCGGGCTGTGGTCCCCGCCGGATCGGAGCGAAGGCGCGTTCGCGCGATTCGTGTTCGTTTTCCTCGCGTTCGTGACGGGAGTCATGTCGATCGCGCAGACGTCGTTCGTCCGTCGCATCGCGACGGCGGACGATCCGCTCTGTCCGATGCCGGAAGCCGAGATGCTGCTCGCCGCCGAGGCGGGCATCGCCGGGCCGGCGCGATCGGCGTGGCTCCGGCGCTTCGGCATGGGCGCCGCGATCGCCGCGGCGTGGAACGCGTTCGCGCTGGCGCGACCGATGGCGCGCGCCATCGTGGCGGTCGCGACGGACTCGGGATGGGTCCGCGCCGTCCCGTCCCTCAGCTTGTTCGGGGTGGGAGCGTGGGTCGGATTGCGGGCGATGATTCCGATCGCGCTCGGGTCGCTCGCCCCGATCGCACTGAACGCGGTCCTGTGGCGTCGCGGGCTGTACAGCGAAGCCGCGTACGCGGACGAACGCGCGTTGCTCGTCATCGGGTTCGTATTCGGCGTCGTCGCGAGCGCCGTCGTCTGCGCGACCTGGCGCGCGCGCCGCGCTTGGTGGGACGCGCTGCGCGCGCGCGATACGGATCGATGGCCGGCGTTGCGCTGGATCGCGCTCGGCTGCGCGATCGCGCTGGGCGTGGTGTTGAATCGTTCCGGAGACCCGCTCGGAGTCAGCGTGCTCGGCGTGGTGTGCATCCTCGCGGCCGCGTTCGTCGCATTCGCGTCGACCGTCGCCTTCCTGCGCGAGCTGGGGCTGTCGAATCTCATCATTCCGACGGTGTTCGCGGGGGTGCTGCTCGGGGGGTGGCCGGCAGCGTTCCCGCGAGTCGTCGTCTCGACGCAGATCGCGGCGACCCTGCTGATCGCGTTCCGCGTCGCGTCGCGCTCGCGATCCCCGGCAACGACGCGCGTGATCCAAGTCTCTGCCACCGTGGCCACGCTCGTCATCGCGGTGGTGCTCTCCGCGCAGGTCGAGTTCGGCGGCACGCTGCGGGCGGTGCGGACCTGGAGCGAGGGACCTGTCGTTTGGTGGATCCGCCACTGCACCGAGTGGAAGATCGTGAGCGTCGGTTGCGGCCTCGTCGTGGGAGCACTCGGTTCGTTCGGCGTGCGCTTCGCGGTCGGGGTCTCGCTTCCGCCGGCGGTCGCGGCGCCGCTCTTCATCGGCGCGCTCGCGGGAGCCGCGTCGCGCGCGCCGCGCGATTGCGTGCGCACGCTCGCGGTCGGGCTGCTCGCAGCGGACGGGGCCGCGCTCCTCCTCGGTCACTCGCTGCCTTTGATCGTGAACGGCGGCTACCCGCCGGACCGCGTGCTCCCGTTCGCGAATTCCGAAGCGGACATATCGATGGCGGCCGGCTCCTTCCTCGCGGCCGCCGTCCTCTTCGTCCTGTGCTGTCGGGCGCGAACGGGATCGCCGGCGGGGCCGGGCGAGGCGACGAGCGACACGCCGGCTGCTTGACAGCCCTTCGAAAAACTCCGGCGGCGTTCGCCCGGCTGCTCGGGCTCGGCGCTCACCGGACTTTTTCGAAGGGCTGCTTAAGATCCCGCGCTTGCTTCCGGCCCCGCCGCAACGGAACCCACTCGATGAATCGGTCTCGCTTCGCCGCGTTCGCGATCTCGGCCCTCGTCACGTCCGCATCCGCGCAGGAAGCGGCGAAGCAGTTGACGCTCGATGACGTGTTCGAGCTCGCCGGCAAGTTCCGGCCGCAGTTCACGCGGCCGATGGCTTGGCTCGACGGCTCGCACTACCTCGCGTTCGATCGGCTCGATCCCGCCGCGAAAGACGGCGAGCGCCGACTCGTCGTCGTCGATGCGGACAGCGACGCGCGCACGCCTCTGTTCGATCCGGCGCAGCTCGAGAAGGCGCTCGCGCAGCTCGCGACGGTGAGCGCTTCCGATGCGAAGGCGTGGAGCGGCCGCGGCGGGTTCGACTTCTCGCCGAAGCACGACGCGATCCTCTTCAACGAGCACGACGACCTCTTCGCGTGGAGAGTCGGCAGCGATCGCGCGGCGCGGCTCACGTCCGACCCGGTCGAAGAAGTCGGCGAAGGCTTCTCTCCCGACGGCAAGCTGGTCGCGTTCGTCAGCGATTCGAACCTGCACGTTGCGTCCGTCGATGGCACGTTCACGCGCGCGCTCACGAAGGGCGGCGACGAGAACCACCTGATGGGTCGGCTCGACTGGGTGTACCAGGAGGAGGTCTACGGGCGCGGGACGTGGGGCGCGTACTGGTGGTCGCCCGACTCGCGGTCGCTCGCATTCCTCGCGCTCGACGAGAGCGAAGTGCCGACGATCGACATCGTCGATCATCGCGTCGCATCGCCGGAGAAGGTGGAGCACTGGCGGTATCCGCGTGCGGGGCAGCCGAACCCGAAGGTGCGCGCGGGAGTCGTGGGCGTCGCGGGCGGCGATCCGGTGTGGGTCGATCTCTCGCGCTACGCGGACGACGACATCCTCGTGACGCGCGTCGGCTGGACACCGAGCTCGAAGCAGGTCGTGCTCCAGGTGCAGGACCGCGTGCAGAGCTGGCTCGAC
>CAZBOK010000139.1:0-10604 GCA_964493525.1 uncultured Phycisphaeraceae bacterium
TCGACTCGTCGGTCGTCGCCGCGATCGCGAATCGCCATCGGTCCGGTCTGCGGCTGTTCCACGCCGATGTCGTCGGGAAGCTCAGCGAGTTCGGCGCGGCGCGAACTCTCGCGCGACACCTCGCCCTCGAGCTGGATCGCGTGGAGGTGCGCGACGACGATTTCATCGAGCGCATGCCGCGGACGATACGGCACTACGAGATCCCGGCGACCGGTCGCCCGCAGTCGGTTCCGTTCCTGATGGTGTCCGACCTCGTTCGATCGCGCGGCGTGAAAGGCGTTCTGTCCGGGGAGGGCTCCGACGAGTGCTTCTTCGGCTACGGCCGCACCGTCCCGAGCGCTCGGGAGCTGATCGGCGCGATGTCGGGTCGCTTCCTCCGATCGCGCGTTCCCGCTCCGCGTCTCGCGCCGCCGCGCGTCGAGGAGGAGATGCTCGCGCACTTCGATCGCGCGATCGAACGGGAGGAGCTGCGCGACCTCGCGCGTCGCGCGCGAAGGACGGCCGCCGATCCTCGCAGCCTCCGCAGCTTCGAGCTGATCGCGTACCACCTTCGCACGCTGCTCCATCGGAACGATCGCCTCGGCATGGCGGCCAGCGTCGAGGCGCGCTTCCCGTTCCTCGACTCGGAACTGGTGAAGCTCGCGATCAACCTTCCGTATCGCTGCAAGGTCCGGCTCTCGTCGGCTCTCTCGGACGGATCGAACCCGCTCGTCGCCGGCAAGTGGATCGTTCGCGCGGTCGCGGATCGCTACCTGCCGCGCGAACTGTCGCGGATGAAGAAGAAGGGCTTCAAGGTCTCGGCGCACCGCCGAATGCGCATCGAGCCGGACGCGTTCGCCGACTCGTGCATCGCCGATCTGTTCGGGTACTCGCGGGCCGAGCTCGCGTTCCTGATGGAGCACGCGTCGGACGGATTGAAGCAGCGGCTCCTGCAGCTCTCGGTGTGGGGCGATCTGTTCCTGCGCCGTGAGACCGTCGAGTCGGCGCTCGTGCGACTCCGGCGGCGAGTGTCGATGGCGCGGGCGGCGCCGGATGCGCGCGTCTCCGCGGGAGCGCGAGACCCGGCCGCGTGACCGGCCGGCCCTCCTCACGACGTCAGCTTCGCGGCCAGACGCTCGCGAGGTTCACGCGGAGTCCGGGGAACGCGCGGCTCTCGACCTCCGCGTCGTTCTCGAACCGATCGACCTCGGAGAGAACGCCGTTCGCGAGGGCGAGTTGCCACAGGACGCGCGCGCTCGGGTCGAGGATCCAGTACTCGCGGACGCCGTGGCGCTCATACCCGAGCCGCTTGTCGAGCGAGTCGCGCGGCGACGTCGACGGACTCAGGATTTCCGCGACGAAATCGGGCGCGCCGAAGACCGCTTCCGTGCGCGCGATCTCCAGGCGCTCGCTGCGCACCGCGATCACGTCGGGCTGGAGCACGGTGTCCTCGCCGAAGACGACATCGAGCGGCGCGATCCACGCGCGGCCGGCGTTGCTCGTCGAGAACTGTCGATCGAGTTCGCGCCACAGTTGCGCCGCCACTTCCTGATGGGGCCGCGTCGGCGCGCTCATCGCCGACACCACGCCGTCGAGGATCTCGTAGCGCTTGCCGTCGTCCGGCCACGCCGCGTACTCGCGGTAGGTCGCCCGCTCGCCGACGTGACTCGTCGTGCCCGACATTGCTTCGCTCCGCAGCATCGCGAACGCTTCGCAGTGTAGTCCGCGTCCGATCGCGCGCGGAGTGCGCGCGCGGAGGGGACGACGGTGGGGAGAGCGTGCGGTTACGGGAGGACTTCGACCTTCACTGCGTTGCTCGTCACTTCGAACGCGGGGATCGCGCGGAGCCGGCGCATCGCGTCCGCGTCGTGCTCGCCGAGCGGAACGCCTTTCCACTCGAGCGTGGGGTCGTGTGCGATCGCGAGCGAAACGGACTGGACTCCCGGCCGAGCGAAAGTGGGGGGCGCGATCCAATGCAGCGGGACGTGCTCGCCGGGTTGGAGCACGACGATGCCGTCGGCAGTCAGCGCGTTGATGTTCCCGCAGTCCGCCATGAAGTGTTGTTCGGGAGACCAGCGCACGACCGGTGATCGCCATCCGACACTGCTGCCGTCGCCGGGGAGCGGTACGGTCACCGCTTCGCGCCCGCGATTCACGAGGTCGGCGGAGAACGCGAGTGACTGACCGACCTTCAGCGTCGTTGATTCGATCTTGAGCTCGATCGCGAGCGCCGTCCCCCCGGAGTGGCCGCCGCCGTCCGATGCAGGCGCCCGCACGCGGATCCGCCTGAACTCCACCTGATCGCCGTGATCCTGCAGCGCGATCCGTCCGGTCTTCAGCGTGGCGTACGCGGGCATCGACGCGAACTTGCTCTTCGCGAGCGCGGCCTTCCACGCGTCGCTGCCGATCTCCGCGTCGACGACCTTGTATCCGTTCAGCCAATGCTCGACGTGATTGCCGTTCCGCACGATCCGCGCGCGGTTCCAGCGGCCGCCCTCCTCGCCGGCGGCGAACGGCGGCGGGAACAGTGCATACAAGGAGGAGGCGGACGTCAGTGCGTTGCGGCCGTCGCCGTGGTGGCGGTTGTCGAGGAGCTGGTACTCGGGCCCGGTCTGCCACGGGTAATCGGTCGCATCGCCGACGTGGTACATGACGCCGCTGTTACCGCCCTCCTCGACGCGCCAGTCGAACTCGAGCTCGAAGTCGGCGAAGTTCTCGGTGGTGACGAGGTCGCCGCCGTCTTGCGCGTCCTTCGGCCGCACGAGCACGCCGTCGATCACCTTCCAGCCCGACGGCACCGTGTCCTTGCGGTAGCCGAGCCAGCCGTTCGTCGTCTTGCCGTCGAACAGCGCGCGCCAGCCGACCGCCTTCTCCGCATCGGTGATCGCGTTGTGATCGAACGCCGGCCGCGTCCGCACCGTGCCCGTCCGCTCCGGCACGACGTTCATCGTGTACCAGCCTTCCGTCGTCCACAGCGGCCGCGCCGACTCCGCGAACACGGTGCGCGCGACGCGCACGTGGTAGACGCGTCCCGCTTCGACGCCGTCGAACTGCAGGAAGACGCGGCGGCGATCGTCGCTCACGCTCGATGCAGTCACGTTCATCACCGTGTCGTCGAGCTTCGGACCGCCGTAGCGGTCGGTCGGCTCATAACGGAATCGGTCGACGTCGAAGTCGTTCGCGTCCCAGCCCGCGCCTTCCGCGAGCGGCTCGCTGAACTCGATCTCGATGCCGTTCGAGCACGCGTGCAGCGCCTCCATCTCAAACGTCGGCTTGCCGTTTCGCTTCAACCGCTGCAGACCGAAGCGCTGCTTGCCGTCCTGGCCCCAGTTGCCGGTCGAGCCGATGCCGCCGACATAGAGCGCGCCGTCTTTTCCCCAGGTCATGCGGTTGATGCCGGCCTCGAAGCCTTGCGAGAAGCGGAACACCGAGCCCTGCAGCACCGAACCGAAGCGCTCGACCGCGACGCGCTGCAGCCCGCCGTACGTCACGTCGCCGACGAGCATCTGGTCGTCGTGTCCGGGGAACGGGACGATCCCGCTCGGGGAGTTCGAGACTTCGCCGTGCGGCATCCACACGACCGGCGGCGTCACTTTCAACCCCGCGGCCTTCTCGTGCAGGACCGCGCGCGAGCCGTAGTACGCGCCCTCCTCGACATGCACGACCTTCGACGCCGGCACCCAGTCGCCCTGGTTGTCGGCGACGTACAGCTCGCCGAACGCTCCGGAGCCGATCGTGTTCGGCGTGCGCAGTCCGTGCGCGAAGAAGTCGAACGTGCCATCGTCGTGGATGCGCAGCACGCTGCCGCGGTGATCGATCTGCGGGTTCGCGCTCTTCCCGCCCGGCAGGATCGCGATCGCGAGGCAGCTCCAGAAGCAGTCGTCCTTCCGCTCGAGCCCGAACGTGAACTCGTGGAAGTTCGCGGTGACCGGCCAGCCGCACGCGACGGCGCGGTACTCGTCGGCGACGCCGTCGTGGTCGGAGTCGATCAGCTCGGTCAGCTCCTGCTTCTGCTGCACGAACATGCGGCCGTCGACGATCCTCAACCCGAGCGGCTCGGCGAGGCCAGCGGCGAAGCGCTTCACCGTGATCTTCGAGCGGTCGTCGCCGCTCACTCCGTCGAGGAGGTACACCGCGCCGATCGAGTCCCAGGTGCAGATCGCGAGCCGTCCGTCGGGCAGGAAGTCCATGCCGCCGACCCTCGGCTCGAAACCGTCGGGGCGGATCGTCATCAGGTCGAAGCTCGGATGCACCCCGTCGAGCGGGCAGCGGTCGCCCGGCACCGGGCGCCGCGACGGGACGATCACGCGCTTGCTGCCCGGCGACGTCACGCGCACCTCGCCCGCGGTGCACGACAGCGCGGACGCCGGCACGACCTCGAAGTCGTCCGCGCCGGCCGGCTTCCACCACAAACGGACGCGCGCGCCGCTCTCGTGCGTGCCGGAGTCGAACAGGCGGATCTGCAGGTTCCAGTTCCCCGCGATCATGTCGCGCTCGAACTCCTTCGCTTCGAAGCCGTGCACGCCGTCGTGCACGCAGTCGATCTCGTCGTCGAGCGAGAGGATCGCGCCGTCCTGGCACTCGAGCTTGAAGCGGCACACGCCCGCTTTCTTCAACACGAGGTTCGCCTGCAGCTCCGCGACGAACGGCGCCTTCACGCCGGCGAAGTCGCCGCGTGCGGCGTCGAGGTCGACGCGATCGACGACGCGATCGACGTTCGGCGTCTGGCCGGCGACCAGCGCGCACGCCTGGTCGAGCGCCTCGTCGACTTCGAACAGGCGGAGCTGCACGCCGGGCGCGCGCTCGTCGGCGCGCGCGACCGCCGCGAGGAAGACGACCGCCGCGAGCGGGATCACCGGCTTCATGACTGCCCCCGATCGAGCGTGAGCGAGAGCGTCTGCTCGCCGTTGCCGAGCACGAGCCGGTGCGGGAACACCATGCGGATCGCGCCGCGTCCGCCGCCCGGGTCGGGCGCGAACGAGCCCATGCCGCGCGTGAGCTTCGATCCATCGGTCACCACGCGGTTCGCGCAGCCGCCGGTCGGTGCTCCGACGATCGAGAGCCGCGCGCCGCTCGGCACGCCGGACACGACGAAGCGCCGGTCGAACGTGGCTCCGACTTCGGGCGTCTCCTCCACGTGGATCGTCGCGCCGTCGCTCGCGCGCAGGTCGATCGCGAGCGTGACGTGACCGTCGGCGAACCGGTAGCCGCGCCACGTCGGCGTCAGATCCTCGTCGCGGCCGTCCGGTCCGCCGCGCGCGAGCTTCCACCGGCCGCCCGCAAGCGGATCGTCGACGTCTTCGCCGCGATGCGTCGGCTGCGGGCCGTGCACCGTGTTGAACACCGCGCCTTCGAAGAGCACGTCGCCGCGCCAGGCGCGGAACAGGCCGCACGTGGTCGCGTCATACGCGATCCACAAGTCCTTCGAGAGCGCGACGGTCACGATGCGCGGATGCTGGTCGAGCACCGAGCGAAACACCCACGGATCGCGCGGCCGCTCGGGCGGTGCGGGCGTCGCGATGGCGAGGAGGACGACGAGCGAGAGGTGCGATTGCATGGCGGCGCCAAGCTACCAACGCCGCGCGTGCGGTCGTCAACGCGGGTAGCCCCACCTCCCGCGTCGCGGTCCGCGGCGCGACAGGGTCACGCGCTCGCGATGGACCTGCGGCGCCAGGATGCCGCGGCCGAGCGCGTCGAGCAGCGTCGACACCGTGATGATCCCGACCAGACGGTTGCCGGAGCAGACGGGCAGGCAACCGATCGAGCGGTTGCGGAGCAGCCGAGCCGCCTGTCGCACGGGGACGCCCGGCGCCGCGGTGATCGGATCGCGCGTCATCAGCTCCGACACCGTGCGCCCGTTGCGCACGCTCTCGCCGCGCGGTCCGCCGAGATCGCGGTCGGTGATCACGCCGGCCACGGCCTTGCCGCTCGTCACGACGAGATGGTGGATCCGCCGGCTGCGCAGCAGAGCCCAGGCGCGGAGCGCCGATTCGCTCTCGGGCACCGTGACGACTTCGCGGGTCATGACGTCTTCGAGGCGCAGCATGGGAGCGATCCTCCGGTCCGTTGCGGATCGTCGCGAAGGGCGCAAGCGGTGTTCCGCGTCGGGAGGCGCTTCATCGCGGAGGAGGTGCTGGCGTTTCCCCGACTCGCTGCCGTGGAATTCCTACACTCGCTCGATCATGCGAATCCCATTCGTCCCCGCGCTCGCAATCGTGCTCGCGTCGCTCTTCGCATCCGCGCGGGCCGCCGACCGCGACGGTCCCGCGGCGCCGTCGCACGGCGTCGCGTTCGGCAAGATCGACTCGCGTTGGGTCGATGGCTCGGGCGACGACGAGCCCGCGGCGACGGAGCCGGCGAACCTCGTGCTGACGCATCTCTCCGGCGTCCGCGCGTCGGTGCGCGCCGAGGTCGCGCCGGCGGGCAAGACCGCGGCGGAGTTCGCGAGCGATCGCATCGCGCTCGTGACCGGATCCGCGGAGTACCAGGATCTGAGGTCGGTCACGCGCGGCGTGCTCGACCGCGACCTGCCCGGTCTGTCGGTGCTGCAGCGCGACGGCTCGGGCGTCGAGTACCGCGTGCGGCAGTTCTTCGTCATCGAGCACGGGATGCTCTACACGCTGCAGGAGGTCGCGCCGTCGAAGGACGCGCAGGAGCGCGACCCGCTGTTCGACGCGTTGTGGAAGCAGATCCGCTTCGACGAGCCGTCCGCGGAGGTGCTCGAAGCGACCGGCCGGCGCTCGCTCGCGGCGCGCTGCGGCAGCGAGCTCGACATCGCGACGACGTGGGACGAAGCCGCGCGACGCGCGCGCGCGACGAACCGCCCGATCCTCGTGATGATGCGCCTCTACTCCGGGCTGCCGGACTCCGACATCGCGGCGGCCGGTCCGTGGATGGACGAGGACGTCGTGCAGCTCGTGCGCTCGCGCTTCGTCGCGTTCCAGTACCGGCACGGCATGGACGTCCCGTTCTCGGCGTACGAGGTGTACGGACTCAGCAAGACCAGCTTCGGCAGCACCGCGCTCGTCACGACTCCCGAGGGGAAGGTGATCGGCGACACGTTCGTCGCCGAGCCGTTCTCGCTGTGCGACGCGCTGCGCGCCGCGCTGCCGCGCGACTTCGCGGCGAAGACCGTCGAGGAACGACTCGCGGGCGGCGACTACGACGGCGCGGCAAAGCTCCTCGCGAGCGACACCAGCGTGCGCGGGCATCGGTTGAAGGGCGACCTCCTGCGGCGCCGGCGCGACGGCGCGGGGGCGATCGCGGAGCTCGAGACGGCCCGCGCCGAGGCCGACGATGCCGAGCGCGCGGCGATCGACGTCGACATCGCGGTCGTGATGCTGCGCATGAAGCGCGTGACGGAAGCGGCGGCGCTCCTGCATCGCGTCGTCGACGGACAGGCGTCGCCGGCCGTGACGGCGCGCGCGCTGTGGTGGCTCGGTGCGACGGCCGCGTGGACCGGCAACGTCACCGCGGCGGCCGAATCGTGGAAGCGCCTCACGACGGAGTACCCGGACGATCGCAACGCGTGGCGCGCCGCCGCCCAGCAGGGCGGCCTCCTGTTCGGCTTGGGCGGCGGCGACGCGCTGTCGTGGCCGCGCGAGGAGCTGCTCACGTCGATCGCGACGCCGCCCAAGAAGCCGCTGGCGCGCGACGAGTGGCGTGCCGCCGAGAAGGGCGCGATCGATTACCTGGTGTCCACGCAGCACGAGGACGGCACGTGGTCGAACCCGACCGAGCTCGAGTCCGCGGAGGGAATGCCCGACGCCATCGGCGAAGCAAGCGACGCGATCTGCGGGCTCGGTCTCCTCGAGCACCAGGACGATCCGCGGGCGAAAGCGGCGCTCGACCGCCTGCTGAGCGGCGTGCTCGAGCGCGCCGAGAAGTGGCCGAAGAACGACGGCGGCGCGTTCTACATGGACTACGCCGCGTGGCGACACACCTACGTGCTGCGCTTCCTGGCCGCGTGCCTCGAGAAGAAGGTCGGCGACCAGGCCCGCATCGGCAAGGAGTGCGCGGAGCTGGTCGCGCACCTCGCGCGCGTGCAGCAGCCGGGCGGCGGGTGGACCTACATCTACACGAGCCGCATGAGCGAGGGCGAAGGCGCGCACGGGGATCCGTCGCTCAGCTTCGTCACCGGCGCCGTCGTCGCGGCGCTGCAGGACGCGCAGGAGCGCGGCGTGAAGGTCGACGCGAAGCTCCTCGATCGCGCGCTCGACTCGATCGAGTCGATGGAGGGGACGAACGGCGGGTACGCGTACATGGTGATGCCCGGCGTGAAGCATGCGGAGGACGAAGCGGTGCCGGGCGCATCGGGACGCATCCCGCTGTGCACGCACGTGCTGGTGCGCGCGGGGCGACGCAAGGCGTCCGACATGGTCGAGGCGCTCGATCGGTTCCTCGACCACGGCGCGTTGCTCGCACGCGAGCAGGGCAAGTCGCTGATGCACTGCGGGCCGGACGGACAGGGCTCGCACTACCTCTATTTCGACTACGCGAACACCGCGCTCGCACTGCGCGCCGCGCCGGACGCCGCGCGCGGACCGGTGCGCAAGCGGCTGCTCGACTGGGTCCTCGCCGGGCGCGTCGCCGACGGATCGTTCGTCGACAACCCGCTGCTCGGCCGCCCGGTCGCGACCGGGTTCGCGCTGGTCGCGTTCGCCGCGCTCGCGGCCGGCTGATCGAACCGCGGCGCGGCGGGCTCGGGCGTCACAGCCCGAGGTGCACTTCGAGTCCGCGCGTCTCCGCGACGCCGTGCGCCGCACCGGAATCCGATTCGAACGCCTGCAGGAACGCCGCGTGGCCGCACAGCGCGCTGACGTTCGCGATCGATGCGGGCAGCGCGACGCCCGCTGCGGGAACCGACAGCGCGAACGAGAACGACGGCGCGACCAGGAGTGCGCCGCCCCAACCGGTCGGGAGGAACGCGGGCGCCGGGCCGAGCACGATCACCGCCGGCGTCGTCGCGCCACGAGAGTTCCCGAGCTGCAGATCGACGCTCGTGCCGAGCTTGGGCGCCGCCGAGAGCGACAGCCCGGGCACGCCGAGCGTGCCCGCGAGCCCCGCGCCGTAGTTCGACCACGACGCGACGCACGGCGCGGTCGTCAGCACGAACGCTTTCCCCTTCGTGTTCAGCGGCTGCGATCCCATCGCGCCGACCACGATCTCCGCGACGCCGTCCTGGTTCACGTCGCCGAGCAGGTCGGCGCCCGCGCCGAAGCTCGAATTCGCGGCGGTGCAGGTGAACTGCTGCAGCACCGCGTGGCTCGCGCCGGAGAACAACGAGACGCGGCCGCCGTTCGTGGCGCCGACGTCGTCGCCGCGCGCGCCGACCAGGACGTCGGGCGTGCCGTCGCCGTCCTGGTCCGGCACGAGGCGCGCGGACCCGAACGAGTCGTTGCCGCCGTTCGTGTACACGCGGATCAGCGCGCCGGTCGCGGCGGAGAACAACGACGCCTGCCCCGGCGAGAGCTCGCCCGCGAGGAGATCGTTCACGCCGTCGTGATCGACGTCCTGTCCGCCCGCGAGGCGGTTGCCGTCGAGCGGCGGACCCATCGTGCAGCTCGGGATCGTGTAGCGGACCGTCGGGGTCGCTCCGGTGAGCCCGTACGCGCGGACGCGGCCGGGCACCGATTCCGGCGCGACGCGCGATCCGATCGCGAGCTCGTCGCGCTGGTCGCCGTCGACGTCGCCGAGGAACGCGAGCCCCGCGCCCGACTCGACGTCGCCCGCGGGCGGATCGATCGTCGCGATCACGGCGAACGTCGCGCTCGAGTACACGATCACTTCCCCGGCGTCCGGTCCGGCGACGTCGGCGCCGTACGACGCGACCGCGATGTCCTCGACCCCGTCGCCGTCGAAGTCGCCGCCGGTCGCGATCGAGTAACCGCACGAGTCGGTGGTCGCGGCGCCGGTGAACGTGTGCAGCAGGTTGCCCGTCCTGCCGGACCAGACGAACGCTGAACCGTTGCCGGCGAACGGAGCGCCGGCGACGACCTCGCGCGCGCCGTCGCCGTCGATGTCGCCGACCGTCGTCAGCTCGAAACCGAGCACCGCGGATTGCACCGCGCCGGCCTTCGACCACATCAGCGCGCCGTCGGCGCCCGAGTGCATCGACACGCGGCCCTTGCTGAGTCCGGCGCCCTGGTGGAAGAACGGCGCCGAGACGCAGAAGTCGGGGATGCCGTCGCCGTTCACGTCGCCCGCGGCGGCGACGCGCCAGCCGAAGAGGTCGCCGTTCAGCGGACCGGTGATCGAGACGAGCGCCTGCACGTTCGATTCGATCCACTGCGCGGAAGCGGACGGTGCGATCGCGGCGGCGAGCGCGAGAACGGCGGCGAGACGGGCGACGTGCATCGGAGGGCTCCGAGTGGGACGGGGGCAGGCGACGCGACCTGAGTTGCCGTGCGGCCGCCGACCGTTGCACCGAGATCGGAGAACTTCGTGCGGTTCGCGACGAGCAGAGCGATCGCGCACGCCGCGGCCGTGCATCCGCGGGCGCGCGTGCGCGAGATCGCGGTCGGAACGCCGGTTTGCGGCGTCTCCGGAGCGCGGTCGCCGCGGCCGCCGGCTTGCTGGAACGCCGCGCCGACCGATGAACCCGCCCCCCGACCTGTTCTTCACCG
>CAZBOK010000140.1:0-10584 GCA_964493525.1 uncultured Phycisphaeraceae bacterium
CCGGCCGTCTCCGGCATCGGGGCGCCGTGGCTGCGGCACGACGCTCTCGGCGCGCTGCTCGGGATCGGCGCCGCGACTTCGCGCGCCGCGGTCGCGCGCGCGGTGCTGACCGGCGTCGCCGCGCGCGCGGCCGAGCTGCTCGACCTCCTCGACGCGGGCCCCGAAGTGATCGCGGCCGGCGGCGGCGCGGAATCGGACTTCGTGCTGCAGGCGACGGCCGACCTCTCGGGCCGCGTGATCCGGCGCGCGGCGGTGACCGAAGCGACGGCGCGCGGCGCGGCGCTGCTCGCGGGGATCGGCGCGGGGCTCGTCGCCGGGTTCGACGATCCACGCGTCCGCCATCGCGCCCTTCGCGCGTTCCGGCCCCGCATCGGCGCGGACGATCGCCGTGCGCGGCGGGCTCGCTTCTTCCAGAGCGTGTCCTCGCTCACCACAATGCCGGGATGATCGCGCCCCCGCTCCTCGCGTTCGCCCTCCTCTTCACGAACTCCCCGGCTCGAACGAACGGCGCCCCCTCGAACGCCGAGTGGATCGACCTGTTCGACGGCCAGTCGCTCGCGCACCTTTCCGGCGACCCGAAGTTCTGGTCGGTCGAGAACGGGGCGATCGTCGGACGCAGCACCGCGGAGAATCCGTGCACGCGCACGACGTACCTCGCGTGGGACGGATCGCTCGCCGACTTCGAGCTCGTCGCGCAGATCCGCCTGCACGGCGGCAACTCGGGCCTGCAGTACCGCAGCCGCGTGCTCGACGGTTTCGACGTCGAGGGATACCAGGCCGATTTCGAGGCGGGCCCGAACTACTGCGGCATCCTCTACGAGCAGGGCGGGCGCGGCATCGCGGCGTCGCGCGGCGAGCAGGTCGAGTTCCTCGCCGACGGATCGCGCCGCGTGAGCGGGTCGCTCGGCGACGCGGCCGCGCTGCAGCGCGCGATCAAGCCGGACGATTGGAACGAGTACCGCGTGATGGCGCGCGGCCCGCGCCTCGTGCATTGGATCAACGGCGTGAAGATGGTCGACGTCATCGATCGCGACCCGAACCGCGCCGCGCACGACGGCACCATCGCGATCCAACTGCACCAGGGCGGACCGATGCAGGTCGAGGTGCGGAGCCTGCGCGCGCGCAAGCTCACGGACGGCCCGCGCGCGGCGAAGCCGGAGTGGATCTGGACCAAGAAGACCGCCGGACCGAACGAGCCGTGCTTCCTGCGCAAGCGCTTCACGCTCGACGAGCCCGCGCGGTTCGCCGAGTTGTCGGTCGCCGCGGACGATCGGCACATCACGTACATCGACCGCACTCCGGTCGCGAGAGGCAAGGACTGGATGACCGCGCAGGTCGTCGACGTGACGCGACAGCTTGCAGCGGGCGAGCACGTGCTCGCGGTCGAAGCGCAGAACAACGGGCCCGGCGTCGGCGCCGTCGCGCTCTCGCTCCACGTCGAGCTCGCGTCCGGTCGCGCGGTCACGATCGCGAGCGACGCCACGTTCAAGGCGTTCGGCGAGGACCAGCCGGCGTGGGACGCGCCCGCGTTCGACGACTCCGCGTGGCCCGCCGCGTTCTCGTTCGGGTGGAACGTCCCGCCGTGGAGCGCGTTCGGCGACCCGTTCCGCCCCGCCGAAGCGACGCCCGCCGACCAGGTCCGCGCTCCCGACGGTTTCCGCGTCGAGCGCATCTGCTCCGCGCAGCGCGGTCAGGGCTCGTGGGTCGCGATGACCTTCGACGACAAGGGGCGCGTCATCGTCTCGCCCGAGTCGGGGCGCATCCTGCGGATCGACGTGTCGCCGTCCGGCGCGGGCGGCGTGTCGTTCGACTCGATCGAGCTGCCGGTCGGCAACGCGCAGGGCCTCGCGTTCCACGACGGCGCGCTGTTCGTCAGCGCGAACGCGGAGGTCGAGAACGGCGGCGGCCTGTGGCGCTGCATCGACCACGACGGCGACGGCAAGTTCGAGGACTCGAAGCGCATCGTCGAATACGGCCCGGACGGCGAGCACGGCGGCCACGGCGTCGTGCCCGGGCCGGACGGCTGGCTGTGGGTCACCTGCGGCAACCACACGCACCTGCCGCCGAACTTCGACGCCGATTCGCCGCACCAGGACTGGGCCGAAGACCTCGCGCTGCCGCGCGAGTGGGATCCGAACGGCCACGCGGTTTCGATCTATGCGCCCGGCGCGTACGTGTTGCGCGTGAAGCAGGACGGCTCGCAGGTGAAGCTGTTCTGCGCGGGGATGCGCAACATGTACGACCTCGCGTTCGACGAGCGCGGCGAGGCGTTCACGTTCGACTCCGACATGGAGTGGGACCTCGGCCTGCCGTGGTACGTGCCGACGCGCATCTGCCACCTCGTGTCGGGCGCCGACTTCGGCTGGCGCTCCGGCTCGGGCCGCTGGCCCGCGTGGTATCCGGACGCGCTGCCGGCCGCCGTCGACATCGGGCTCAGCTCGCCGACCGGCGTCACGTTCGGGACGAAGTCCGCGTTCCCGGCGAAGTGGAAGCACGCGCTGTTCGTGTGCGACTGGGCCTACGGCCGCATCCTCGCGGTGCATCTCGACCCGCGAGGGTCGTCGTTCGGCGGATCGTTCGAGCCGTTCGTCTCGGGCAAGCCGCTGCCGGTGACCGACCTCGAGGTCGGGCCGGACGGCGCGCTGTGGTTCACGATCGGCGGACGCGGCGCGCAGGCCGGCCTCTACCGCGTGACGTGGACCGGCGGTGCGGATGCGGGCGGCGACGCGATCGCGGACGACGCGGCGAGCGCGGCGGCGCGGGCCGAGCGGCATCGACTCGAAGCGTTCCACGGCCACGAGGACGCGCGCGCGGTGGACGCGTGTTGGGACGCGCTCGACTCGGACGATCCGTTCCTCCGGCACGCGGCCCGCGTCGCGATCGAGGCGCAGGATCCGAAGACTTGGCGCGAACGCGCGCTCGCGGAGACGCGTCCGACGGCGATGCGGACCGCGCTGCTCGCGCTCGCGCGCGTCGGCGACGGCGGACGCGGCGACCTCGACGCGATCCTCGAGCGGCTGCGCACCGCGAAGCTCGAGCGCACGACGGCCGCGTGGCGCGACGAAGCGCGCGTGATCGAGGTCGCGATCTGCAGGAAGGGCGCGCCGACGCCCGCCGTCGCGGCGGCGACCCGCGAGCGCGTGCGCGCCGCGTTCCCGTCCGGCGACTTCGAGCTCGACCGCGAGCTGTTCGCCGTCCTGCATCAGCTCGGCGACGACGACCTGCCGGCGCGCACGGTGCCGCTGCTCGAATCGCTGAAGGACCCGGTGCAGCAGATCCAGTTCGGCTTCGACCTGCGCGACGTCACCGCCGGCTGGACGCCCGACCTCTCCGCGCGGTACGCGGCGTGGTACCGCACCATCACCGCGGACACGACTCAGGGGATCGCCGTGAAGGGGTTCAGTTGGCGCGGCTTCCTGAAGCAGATCGAGCCTGCGCTCGGCGCCGTCGGGCTGGCGCCGGCGGAGCCGGTCGCGCAGCACGTCGAGGCGCCGGCCGCGACCGGCGAGTCGAAATGGTCGCTCGACAAACTCTCGTCCGATCTCGATCGCGCCGACCACGGCCGCTCGTTCGCCGCCGGCAAGGAGGTCTTCACGCGCGCGCTCTGCGCGAACTGCCACCGCTTCGCCGGGATGGGCGGCGCGAGCAGCCTCGGCGGACCTGACCTCACCGGCGTCGCGTCGCGCTTCTCGCGCCGCGACCTGATCGAGACGATCCTCGCGCCGTCGAAGGTGATCTCGGATCAGTACCGACTGACCGAATTCACCAAGAAGGACGGCTCGGTCGTGCTCGGGCGTCTCGTCAACGAGGATCAGTTCACGAACTACGTGCTCGTCGATCCGCTGAACCCGCAGCGCGTCGCGATCGACAAGAAGGACCTGAAGCAGAAGCGGCCCGCGCGGACGTCGGCGATGCCGGAACGTCTGCTCGAGCCGCTTTCGCTCGACGAGATCCTCGACCTCGTCGCCTACCTGGAGTCGGGCGGCGACCCTGCGTCGCCGCGGTTCCACTGATCGAACTTCGGAACGCTGGGGCGATCAGGGCCCGACGTCGGTGCCGGAGCCGGTGTCGATGTCCTGCGACCCGCCGAACACCGCGTTCGTGAACGTGAGCGTGTCGTTGCCTGCGCCGGTCCTCACCTTCAAGTCGTCTCCGAAGACGGAGTCGAGCAGCATCACGACGTTGTTGCCGTCGCCGAGGTCGAGGTCCGTGTCGTCGATGATGTTCGACTCGTTCTCGACGATCACGTCATCGACTCCGCCCTGACCGGAGACGCGGAGCTGGCGGACGCGCGAGCGATCGAGCGTGATGGAGTTCATCGACCCGAAGAACTTCACGTCGACGTTCTTCTTGATGACCGAGCGCACGACGATCGCGTCGCCCTCGGACTGCGACGAGAAGCGCAGCGACCCGCGGATCGCCATCGTGTCGACGTTCAGGGTGTCCTGCGTGGCCGCCGCCGCGGGCGTCCCGTTGACGCGGACGTCCTTCTCGACCTCGCCCTCCTCGAAGGTGAACGAATCGTCGCCGGAGCCGCCGGTGACCTTGACGGCGCCCGCGACCACCGAGTCTTCCATCGAGAGCGAGTTCATTCCGTCGCCGAGCGCGATGCTGGCGTTGCCTCCGATGAAGCAGGTGTCGCCGGTCTGGAAATGATCGGCGCCGGAGCCGCCCTTCACCTTCACGCTTCCGAGCACGTGGGTCAGGAACATGTTGAACGCGTTCGTGCCCGCGCCGAGGTCGACGTTCACTGGCCCCTCGAACAGCGACTCGTTCGGGAACAGGTTGTCGGTGCCGGAACCGAGCGTCGCTTTCATCGCGCCGCCGATGTCGGAGAGCACGATCGAGTAGTTGTTCGTCCCGCTCGGGTCCGCGAGGTTGAGCGCGCCGTTGCAGGTCGACGTCTGGATGCTGACGGTGTCGTCGTCGAGCCCGCCGTCCGTGTCGATCTTGCCCTTGACGAAGCAACTGCGCAGGTTCAGCTGATCGGCGCCCGCGTTGCCGCGAAAGATCACGTCGCCGCCGACGCGCGTCGGGATCAAGAGCGAGAGGACGTCGATCGCGGGGCCGCCGGTGAACTTCACGTCGCCTTTCACGCTGGTCGTCGAAGCCGAGCAGGTCGTCGCTGCCCCGAGCGTGGTGACCGTGAGATCGTCGCCGATCGTGCTCTTGGCGATCGCGGCGCTCGTCGAGCCGCCGGCGCCCGCCTTTACGATGAGATCCCGCGGGGTCTTGATCGTGTCGACGGCGACGGAGTTCATGCCGTCGCCGAGATCGACGACGATGTCCTTCTTCACGTTCTGGAAGATGACCGGCGTCGCGCCGCCGTTCACCGTCGTTCCGGCGCCCGGCGACACGCGGAACTCCTTCGCGTTGGCGACGCCCACCTGATCGATCGTGATGCTCTCGTCCGTCGCGCCCGCGGTCAGCGTCAACGTGCCGCCCGCGACGGCGCCCGTGACGTCGCCGGCGAGGACGGACCCGGAGAGCGGTGCGAGAACGGCGGTCGTGACGAACGCGAGCAAGTGAAAGGATCGTGACATTCTGGTCTCCGGAGAAATGGTGCGGGAACGGTTCGTGAACGATGGAGCCGGGTTCAAGGTCCGACGTCGGTGCCGGAGCCGGTGTCGACGTCGGAGTTGCCGCCGATCACCGCGCCGGTGAAGTCGAGCGTGTCGTTCCCTGCGCCGGTTCTCACTTTCAGGTCGTCCTGGATGACGATCTGCAGAAGCTTGAGCACGTTGTCGCCGTCACCGAGGTCGAGCGTCGCATCGTCGCGCACGTTCGTGCCCTGGCCCACCTGCACCGTCTCGACGCCGCCGGCGCCGGTGATGCTCAACTGGCGCATGTTCGTGTCGTCGACGTTGAACGCGTTGGTCGCGCCGGACAGCGTGCCGGTCGCGTTCTTCGCGATCGACGTGTTCTCGATCGCCACGGCGACGTCACCCGCCGCCTTCACGCGCACGCTGCCATTCACCGCGCACCCGACGATGCTCACGCCGTCGCCCATCGCACCCGCAGCGGTGCTCGGCTCCACACGCACGTCGCCGCCCACGTACGACTCGGCGAACTGGATCATGTCGTGGCCGGCGCCGGTGTTCAGCTTCACCGTTCCGAGCACCGCGAAGTCCTCGAGGTCAATCGTGTTGTCGCCGTCGCCGAGAAGCACCTTCAGGTCCCCGTCGATGAAGCAGGTATCGAACACGTGGATGTGATCGACGTTCGCGCCGCCGTTGATCTTGAAGGCACCGAGCACGTGGACGAGGTCGGCGCTCATCGCGTTCGAGCCGTCGCCGAATGTGAGCGTCGTCGGATGGCGCACGAACACGTCTTCCAGCTCGGCCGAATCGTTGCCGCCGCCGAACGTGACCTTGAGCGCGCCTTCGATGTCGCAGGAGTCCATCCCGAGAGCGTTGTTGCCGGAGGAATCCGTCAGGCCGACGTTCCCGTCGCACGAGAAGACCGCGAACTCGAATTCGTCGTTGTCCGGCCCGCCGTCGCAGTCGACCTTCCCTTTCACCAACGAATCGATGATGTCGAACTGGTCGCTCTCGGCGCCGAGCGTCGCGACCACGTCGCCGCCGATCCGCGCCGCGCCGAAGACGTGCAACTGATCCTGCCCCGCCCCGCCGGTGTAGCGGACGTCGTCCTTCACGTTGGAGCCGTCGATGCGCAGGTTGATCTGCGCGCCGGCCGTGGTCGCGGTCACGTCGTCCTTGACGACCGTCTTCCCGGTGATCGAGCAGACCTGCGCGCCCGTCGTCCCGCCGTTGAACACGACGTCGCGGCGCGGAGCGCACCCGGTGATCGTGATGTCGTCGGCGCCGTCGCCGAGCTGGAGCACGATGTCCTTGCTGACGCCGGAGAACGTTTGAGGAGCCGCGACTCCGCCGATCGTCGTGCCGGCGCCGGGCGACACGCGGAACTCCTTCGCATTCGCGACGCCGACCTGATCGATCGTGATGATTTCCGCGCCGGCGCCACCGGTGAGCGTGAGCGTTCCGCCCGCGACGGCGCCCGTGACGTCGCCCGCGACGACCGGATGGGAAAGCGATGCGAAGACCGCGGCGGTGAGGAACGCGATCGAGCGGAGGGTTCGAGACATTGCTTTCTCCGGAGGGAAGGGGGGACGACGGTAATCCAGCGACGGAGCGCGGATCAAGGCCCGACGTCGGCCCCGCCCCCGGAAGCCACGGTCGTCTTCCCTCCGATCACTGCACCGGTGAAG
Source organism: uncultured Phycisphaeraceae bacterium (assembly GCA_964493525.1). Lineage (GTDB taxonomy): Bacteria > Planctomycetota > B15-G4 > B15-G4 > JADJEK01 > CAZBOK01. The sequence continues at coordinate 7,229 of CAZBOK010000140.1, forward strand.
TCGAACACGTCGTCGCCCGAGCCGGTCTTCGCGAAGACGTCGCCGCCGACCGAGCACGTCAACAGCTTCACCTTGTTCGGGCCGTCGCCGAGCTTCGCGGTGACGTTCCCGATCACGTGCGTGTGCGCGAACAGCTCCAATTCCTCGGCTCCGCCGACCCCCTTGATCGATACGCCGCCGACGATCGAGCCGGGGATCGCGATCGAGTTCGAGCCGGAGCCGAAGCGAGCCGACACGGCTCGCGCGACGTCGCAGCCATCGACGGTTGCATCGAGGGCGGACGCCGCATCGAAGCGGATGTTGCCCAGGACGATGCTGTCCGCGACGGTCACCACGTCGACGGTGATCGCCGCGGTCGGACTCGGCGCGAACCGCACGTCGCGCCGGATCACGCTGTCGAGGACGCTCAAGTCGTCGGCGCCGAGGCCGCTCCTCGCGCGGATCCCGCCGGCGACGAAGATCGTGTCGGCGACCAGCTCGTTGGCGCCGTCGCCGAGCGACACCTTCAGATCGCGTTCGATGGAGCATCCTTCGAGGAAATGCACGGAGTCCGGCCCGCCCCCGCCGCGGATGTCCAATGCGCCGGCGACAGCGAGGTGATCGCTCGCGCATTCGTTCGCGTCCGCTCCGAGGTTCGCGCGGAGCGGGCCGTGCACGGCGGTCGCGCTGATGACGATCCCGTCGTCGCCGTCGCCGAGGTCGATCCGCATCCGCCCGATGTCGCAGCTGGACACCTGCACGCTGTCCGGACCGGCCCCCCCGGCGAAGCGGACATCGCCACCGATCGTCGCCTGGCTCAACTGAGCCCCGTCGTCGGCCGCACCCCCGTCGAACCGCACCGAGCCCACGATCGCCGACTGATTGCAGATGAGATCGTCCGAGCCATCGTCTCCGCGAAAGACCACGTTCCCGCGCACGAGCGTGTCCTGAGCCAACAGGATCTCGTCCTCCTGGCCGCCACCGACGAGGCGCACGTCGCCGCCCACCACCGTCGCTCGAACGTTGAGCTCGAGGCTGCCGCCGTTCGACTTGCCGACCAGGTGGCGCGCGACTCTGCAGCGATCGAGCTCGATGTCGGTGATGTTCGCCGCGACGGACTCGCCGACGAGGTCGCGGGGCAATTTCGAATCGACGATGGTCACGCTGTCGGAGCCGGCCCCGAGCGCGATGGCGACGTCCTTCGTGATCGGCGAGAACAGCTGCGGAACTGCCGAGCCGTTGACCGTCGTGCCGACGCCCGGGACGACGCGGAACTGCTTCGCGTTCGCCACGCCGATCTGGTCGATCGAGACCTGGTCCGTGGCGGCGCTGCCGGCGAGCGTCAGAGTGCCGCCGGTCACGGACGCGAGGACATCGCCGGCGAGCGCGGAAGCGCCCGAGAGCGACAACGAAAACACGAGCAGGGCCGTTGCGACGCGACTCATGGGATCTCCACCGGAAAGTGCCGAACCGTGAACGGGATTCTTACGGGTCGAAGCGATCGATTTCGATCGACGAGAGGACGACGTCCCCCGACGTCTGCCCGCCGATCACCAGGACGCATCCATCGGCGAGGAGGATCGCTCCGAAATCGTCGCGCGGGACCTGCAGGGGGTTCGATCTCCGGAACGTGCTCGTCGCCGGATCGAAGCGCTCCACCGACGCGAGAACGGTGTCGTGGTCGTGGCCGTCGTCCTGCTCTCCCCCCATCACGAGCACGCTGCCGTCCGCGAGCCGCAGCGCGACGTGGTCGGCACGTTCGTCGGCGAGCGGACCGACCGGAGTGATTGCGTTCGTCGCGGGGTCGAAGCGCTCGCAGCTCGATTGCGTCTTGCCCGTCTTGTCCTGGCCGCCGGTCAGGAGAACGGTGCCGTCGGCGAGCAGCGTCGCCGCGAGATCGTCGCGGACGGTCGACATGCGCGGGCCCGCGACGCAGACGTTCTTCACGGGGTCGTACAGCTCGGTCGAGTCGCGCTTCACGCCGCCGGCGAGGAACACGCGTCCGTCGGCGAGGCGCACCGCCGCGTGGGCGCCGCGTCCTTCGACGAGGTCCGGCCCCGCCGCGATCGTGTCGGTCTTCGGGTCGAACAGCGCCGTCGCGCGCGAGCCGCGCTTGTCGATCCCGAGGCCGCCGGCGACGAACACGCGGCCGTCCTCGAGCGTCGTCGCGGTGAGGCAGATCCGCGTTCCCCCGGGCAACGGACCGATCGCGCGGAACGCGCCGCCCGGCGCGGAGGCGGCGGGCTCGAACAGCTCGACCGTGCCGCCGAGATCGCCGCCGAAGAGCACTGCGCGTCCGCCGGGCAGCGGCGCGTCGGCCTGGAAGAAGCGTCCGCCGAGGAAGCGGCCGGAGAAGCGGACCGATCCGACGACGCGCGGCGCTCGGTCGCGATCGAGCTCGATGATCTCGGCGTCGTCGAGCGGCAAATCCGGGTGGTGCTCGTCGGCGAGTCCGCCGGCGACCAGGACGCGATCCGCCGAGAGCGGCGTCACCGTGAACAGGACGCGCGGTCGCGCGAGGGCCGGCGCTTTCGGCGGCGCGGGTCTCGACGCGGCTCCGTCGTCGAGCGCACCGAGAGCGAGCGACAGGATCGTGAACGAGCACGCGATGAACATCCGACTCCGGGCTCCCGTCGCTCCTTGATTTCGCGCCTCGTCAACATACAGTCCGCGCAGATGTCGTCGGAAACCGCACTCGAAGGCTCGAACGCGCCGCCCCCCGGAAAGCACGTGCTCGTCGACCTCGCCGGTTGCCCGCGCGAAAAGCTCGCGGATGCCCGGAGCGTGCTCGCGGCGTTGCGCGAAGCGGCGGTCGCCGCGGGCGCCACGATCGTCGGCGAAGCGGCGCACCAGTTCGCGCCGTCGGGAGCGTCCGCCGTCGTGCTGGTCGGCGAGTCGCACCTGTCGGCGCACACGTGGCCCGAGGACGGCGTCGCCTGCCTCGACGTGTTCACCTGCTCCGATCGGTTCGACGCGCGCGGCGCCGCCGAGCATCTCGCGCGCGCGCTCGGCGCGCAACGATCGCGCATCACGACGCACGCGCGCCACGTGGGCGGACTCGCGCCCGCGGCGGCGCCGTCCTCGACCTGACGGCGCGCCATGTTCGAGCCGTTCATCGACACGTGGACCGCGGGCGAGACGATCCGCTTCGACGTGAAGGACGTCTTCCTCGACGTGCGCTCGGCCTACCAGCACATCCGCGTGCTCGACCTCGTCGCGTGGGGACGCTCGCTCGTGCTCGACGGCGACCTGCAGTCGACCGAGGCGGACGAGCACCTGTATCACGAGGCGCTGGTGCAGCCCGCGCTGCTCGCGCTCGACGACCCGGGACCGCACAGCGTGTTGATCCTCGGCGGCGGGGAGGGCGCGACTGCGCG
>CAZBOK010000141.1:0-10566 GCA_964493525.1 uncultured Phycisphaeraceae bacterium
CTTTCGACCGCGGCGGCGCCGCGGACACGCGCCAGTCGTCCGAAGCGAAGTGGTTCGCGACCGAGGCCGCGCAGCGCGTGGTCGATCGCGCGGTGCAGATCTTCGGCGGGCAGGGCGTGCTGGTCGGTTCGGTCGTCGAGCGCCTCTACCGCGAGGTGCGCGCGCTGCGGATCTACGAAGGCACCTCGGAGATCCAGCAGGTCGTCATCGCGACGCGGCTCCTGAAGGACGACGCGCTCCCGTATTGACGTCGCGCGTCACTGGACGACGTCATTCCCGCCTCCGTGCTGGACCTTGGTCGCGCCGCCGACCACCGCGTTCCCGATGTCGATGGTGTCGTCGCCGTCGCCCGTCACGATCCGCAGGTCGTGGGTCACGGCGAACGACGGCAGCTTCACGGAGTTGTTGCCGGGCCCGAAGCGGATCCGCGTGTCGCCGTGGACCGAGCACTGATCGGTCGCCCCGAGCGCGTCGTTGGCGCCGCGCCCGCGAACGTCGAGGTCGCGGGCGGTGGAAACGCCGAGCAAGATCGCTTCGAGCCCTTCCTTCGGCGCGCCGCGCACGCGCAGGTCGCGCCCGACGGCGACATCCTGCAGCGACAGGTCGGCGACATCGAGGATCGTGAGCGAGCGCTCGCACACCGTGTTCGTGGACTGGAGCGATCCGGAGCCGGACCCGAAGTCGAGCGTCAGGTCCGATCCGGCGTGGTCCTCCAGCACCGAGAACGTGTCGGCGTCGCGGCCGCCCGCGAACCTCGCGGACGATTCGAGTTCGCAGTTCCACAGGTCGAGCAAGTCGCTGCCGTCGCCGAGATCGACCCGCGCCGGCGATTCGAACGTCGTGTCCTGCGCGTAGAAGACGTCCGCGTCGCCGCCCATCGCGACGCGCATCGCCCCCCGCACCTCGCCCCCGAGAAGGAGCGTGTCCGCGCCGTCGCCGGTGTCGAGTCGCGCGGGAGGAACGCCGATTCCGCTCCACAGGGCGATCGAGTCATCGCCCGAGCCCGTCCGCACTCGCACCGCGCGCGGCATGTCGGCGAGCAGGTTGACGACCCCGACTCCGTCACCGAGACGCACGTCGACCTTGCCGCCGATCGACGACTCCTTCACGTCGAGGAAGTCGAACTCGGGACCGCCGCGGCAGGTGAGCCGCCCGAGAAGCGCGACTCCGTTCAACGAGCCGGCGTTGATGCCCGTGCCGAAGCTGAGCTTCGCGTTCCGCTCGATCTTCGTGTCGGACACCGCCACCGCGTCGTCGCCGGCGCCGAGCGACAGGATCAGGTCGCGGAACACGCGCATCTTCGAGATCTCGATCTGGTCGATGCCGCTGCTCGCATTGACGATCAGGTCGCGCGTCATGCCGCTCACGATGACCGGGGCCGCGGACCCGTTGACGGTCGTTCCCGGCGACGGAGTGAAGCGCGCCTGCCCGGGCCCGAGCGCGTTCCCATCGATCACGAAGTAGCAGTCGTCGAACGGCCCGGTGACGATCAGGTCGCCGTGCTTCACCTTCGCGGAGACGTCGCCCGCGAGGCACGGAACCGAGAGGATCGACATCGCGACGAGCGAGATGCAGGCACGCATGGAGGGCTCCACGAGCAGGGTCCGAGAAACGTGGGGAACTCGATCCGGAACCGCCGGCGGCCGTCTCGCCCGTTGTGGCGAACATTTCCGCTCGCGAAGATGCGCCGATGCCGACCTTCGAACGCCACGTGTTCGTCTGCGAGAACGAGCGACCCGCCGACAACCCGCGCGGTTGCTGCAAGTCGAAGGGCGCCGCCGAGGTGCGCCAACGCTTCAAGGACCGCCTCGACGCCCACGGACTGAAGGGCCGCGTGCGCGCGAACATGGCGGGCTGCCTCGATCAGTGCGCGCTCGGCGTGACGGTCGTCATCTACCCCGACGCGGTGTGGTACGGCCGCGTGACCGTCGCCGACGTCGACGAGATCGTCCTGCGCCACGTGCTGAAAGGCGAGATCGTCGAGCGTCTGCGGATCCCCGACGCGATCCTCAACACGCCGGCCGCGATCGGGGTGAAGAAGAAGCACTGACCCGATCGGTCACGGCGGCACGACGTCCGTGCCGCCGCCGTGCTGGATCTTCGTCACGCCCCCCACGTTCACCGTGCCGAAGGTGATCGTGTCGTCGCCGTTGCCGGTGACGATGCGGAGATCGCGAGCCACGTCGAGCTCCGGGAAGTCGATGACGTTGTTCCCGGCGCCGAACAGCACCTTCACGTCGCGGTTCACGGTGCTCATGTTCTCGATCTTGACGGAGTCCGCCTTCGAGCCCGCCGTGAGCACGAGGTCGACGGAGATCCCGATGTTGTTGAACGCCCACGTCGATTTCTTTCCGACCTGCCCGGCGCCGCGCACCGTCCCCGTGAAACCCGACCCCGTGATCGACGCCGCGCGGATGCCGCGCAGATCGAGCCCTTGCGAGAACCCGCCGCCGTTCATGGTGAGGACGTCGTTCCCCTGATCCATCTCGATGCGGGCATGCTTCGTCACGCCCGTGGTCGCGATCGTGAGTTGATCGGAGCCCGCCCCGGTGAGCACCGTGAGCTTCCGGGAGAAGCCGGACCCGCTGACCCCGATGATGTCGTCGCCGCCCATCGAGTCGATCGAGCAGTTCTTCGTCACGCCGCTCCCGTTCAACGTGAACGTGTCGACGCCCGAGCCACCGCGCACGCGCAGGCCCGCGCTGAAACCCGCGGACAGGAAAAGGTTGTTGGTCCCGTCGCCGACGTCGAACGTCGCGTTCTTCGTGACGCCCGCGCCGTTCACCGTCACGACGTCCGCCCCGGAACCGCTCTTCACCGCGAGCGACCGGCCGAATCCCGCCGAAAGGAACACGTTGTTCGCCCCGCCGCCGACGTCGATCACGGTGTTCTTCGAGATCCCGGCGCCGTTGAGCGTGACGACGTCCGCACCGTTGCCGCCGACCACCTTCATCCTGCCGCCGATCCCCGCCGACACGAACAGGTTGTTCGATCCGCCGCCCAGATCGACGGTCATGTTCTTCGTGATCCCGGCGCCGTTGAGCGTGACGGCGTCCGCGCCGCCGCCGCCGATCGCCTTCAGGTTGCCGCCGATCCCCGCCGACACGAACAAGTTGTTCGGTCCGCCGCCCAGATCGGCGGTCACGTTCTTCGTGATCCCGGCGCCGTTCAGGGTGAACGTGTCCGCGGCGCCGCCCCCGACCATCGTCAGGTTGCCGCTGATCGACGCCGAGACGAACACGTTGTTGCTGCCGTTCTCCAGCTCGAGGGTCACGTTCTTCGCGACGCTCGCGCCACTGAGCGTGACCACGTCGCCGTCGTTTCCCCCGGCGGCGGTCACGCGCAGTGAGCCGAGCAACGACGACCCGCCCGTGAACTGCGAGTTGTCCGCGCCGTCGTGCAGCACTCGCGTGTCGCCGCCGACCTGCGTGCCGGCGACCGTGAGGAAGTCGGCTCCCGCGCCGAGCTCGACCGCGAGGTCGCCCGGGACGGAGATCCCCATCAACGTGAGCGAGTCGTCCCCGCCGCGGAGGTCGGCGACGAGGTCGTGCTTCACGCCGGTCGCGACGAACGGCACCGCGGCGCCGTTGACCGTGCTGGACGCGAGCGGCGTGACCCGCAGCTCGTTCGCGCCGAGCCCGACGTCGTCCACCTTCAACTGGTTGGCGCCGCCGTCGCCCGTGATGATCAAGTTGCCGTTCTTCACTTTGACGGTCGCGTCCTGCGCATGCGCGATCGCCGCGATCGAGAACGTCACGATCAAGAATCGAATCGAACGCATCCACACCTCCAGAACTCTGCCGGGGCCGTGCGTGGTCAGGGCGTGACCACGTCGTTCCCGCCGCCGTGCTTGACCTTGGTGGCGCCGCCAACCGACGCGCCGGCCAGCGAGATCGTGTCGTCGCCGTCGCCGGTGAAGATGCGGAGATCGCCGAAGACCGCGATCTGGATCAGGTCGATCGAATTGTCGCCGGAGCCGAGCTCCATGCGCAGACCTCCGTCGACCTCGCTGTTGACGTCGGCCGTGACGACGTCGGCTTTCGAGCCGCCGACCAACCGGATGTCTCCGGCGACCACGAGCGCGTTCCAATGCGTCTCGATCGGCTTGCTTGCCGCAGCCGTGCAGCGGGCCGACCGACCGATCGATGCGCCGGTCACCGTCCACTTCGCGACGTCGCTCAGCTCGACGTCCGATGCGGTCGAGACGTCCGCGAAGTCGATCGTGTCGCCGCCGCCGCCGAGATCGATCGATGTCCTGCGCGCGATGCTCGCGATGGAAATGCCGAGCGAGTCCGCGGCCGAGCCCGCGCGCACTCTCAGCGCGGTCTTCAGCAAGGTCGAGACGATGTCGAGATCGTTCACGCCCGAGCCGAGGTCGAACTTCGCCGTCCTCCCGACCTGGGCGGCGGTCAGCGCCACCTGGTCATCACCCGCGCTGGCGTCGATCTTCAGCGCGCCGCTCACGTTGCCTTGCAGTTCGATCGAATCGTTCCCCGCGCCGGTGCGGATCCTCGCGGCGGCCGCGACGACGAGCGACATGAAGTCGATCACCGAGTCGCCGTTCGTGTCCGTGATGGTGAGGCCGCGTGACACCGAGACGTCGGCCCCCGTCAGTTGATCGGCGCCGGTCCCGCCGTCGCACTTCAGATCGCGCGGGATCGTGATTCCCTGGAGATCGACGTGGTCGTCGCCGCCGCGAAGAACGAGGCGCAGATCGCGCGTGAAGCCGTTCACGACCAACGCGCTCGCCGAGCCGTTCACCGTGCTCCCGACCGCGGGAGCGATGCGCAGTTGGCCCGCGGCGAGCCCGGCGTCGTCGATCGTGAGGACGCTGCCGCCCGCGTCGCCGATGACGATCACGTCGCCGTGCTTCACCTTCACCGTCGCATCCTGCGCGAGCGCGGTCGAGGACGCGGCGAACGACACGATCAGGATCGTGCGGACGCGCATGCAGGCTCCGTTCACGGCACGACGTCCGTCCCGCCGCCGTGGTGGATCTTCGTCTTCCCGCCGACCGCGACGGTGCCGAAGGTGATCGTGTCGTCGCCGTTGCCGGTATCGATGCGCAGGTCGCGCCCGACCGACAACTCGGTGCAGGTCACCACGTTGTTCCCTCCCGCGAACCCGATTCGGACGTCTCGGCCGACGGCGGACATGTTGACGAACTGCACGGTGTCGTCCGCGCCGCTGCCTTCGCAGATGAGGTCGCCGTTGATCACCTGGACGAAGTTGAACACGCTGGTCGCCGGGAGCTTCGGCGGCGACGTCACGTGCAGCGTGCGCGTCACGGTCAACGATGAGTTGGCGAACGACGTCACGCCGAGCAGGTCGAGGTCGCGCGCGAACGTCGGCCCGTTGAGGGTCGCGATGTTCGCGCCCTTCGCGAGGTCGAAGCGCGCGTTGCCGGCGACCGATCCTCCGGACATGCTGATCGCGTCGATGTCGTTGCCGGCGCGGACGTCGATCGCGCCGCCGAACACGGTGCCGGTGGTCGTGAACTGATTCAACCCCGCGCCGAGAACCACATCGACCGCGCCGTCGACTTGGCCGCCGCTGAGGGCGATCACGTCGACGGCGGAGCCCGCCGTCACGTCGAGCCGCGAACCGAGCGTGGTGCCGAACGTCGCGACCGAGTTCAGTCCTCCGCCGAGCGCGAGCGCGACTCGCCCGTCGATGCTGCCGCCGCTCATGCCGATCGCGTCCGCTCCCTTGCCCAACGCGACGTTCACTCGGCCGCCGAACGAAGTCCCGGAGAACGAGAACGAGTTCGAGCCGCCGCCCTCCTTGACGGAGACGTCGCCGTCGACCGAGCCACCGTTCATCGTCACCGCGTCGTCGCCGCCCTTCGACGTGACGGAGAATCGCCGCGCCAGCGTGGTCCCGCTCCAACCGAACGAGTTCGAGCCGCCGCCGAGCACGAGCGTCACGTCGCGGTGGACGCTGCCGCCGTTGAATGTCACCAAGTCGACGCCCGAGCCGCCGCGATAGCGCACGTCCCGTCCGAGCGGCGTGCCCGCCCAAGAGAACGTGTTCGCGCCGCCGCGCAGGTCGACGACGCAGTCCTTGCCGATGCTGCCGCCGCCGAACGACACCACGTCGGCGTCGTCGCCGCCGCGCACCGTGACCCCTTTCGAGAAGTTGGTGCCGCCGTTGTTGAAGCCGTTCGCGCCGGCCCCGAGATCGACCGTGACCGGGCCCTTCAGGGTGTCGCCGCCCGTCCCCACCGTATCGCCCCCCGGGCCGGCGTCGATGCGAACGGCGCCGTCGACCTGCAGCCCGTTCAGCGTGATCGCGTCGTCGCCGCCGCCCACGTCGAGGCGGACGCCGCCGAAGACGTGCAGGTTCGACACGAGGATCGAATCGAAGTCCGCGCCGCCGACCACGCGCACGTCGCGCGCGACGTCGACGCCGTTGATCGACATCGAGTCGGCGCCGCCCGCGTTCGTGAAGCGGATGTCGCGGGTGACGTCATTCGCGACGAACGCGACCGCGGCGCCGTTCACCGTCGTGCCGGCCGACGGCGTGACGCGCACTTGGTTGGCGCCGAGGCCGACGTCGTCCAGGGCGATCGTGGCGGCGCCGGCGTCGGACTTCAGGACGAGGTCGTGCTGCTTCACCGTGACGGTGACGTCTTGCGCGGCCGCGATGCTCGAGACGGAGAGGACGAGAACGGAGAACGAGACGATCGTCGTTCGCATCACGAGCTCCTGCGCGCCAAGTCGACGCGACAGTCTACGGCGCGCGCTTCAGTCCCTCGCGTCCTCGCCGTTCGACATCAGCACGGCGACCGGCACCAGCTCGGGCACGTTCGCGAACATGAGCTGGACCGCGCGCGTCAGCGGGACCGCGAGCACCATCCCCGCGAAACCCCACAGCGCGGACCAGAACAACAGCGCGATCAGCATCACGAGCGGCGAGAGGTCGAGGTGCTTGCCGAGCCACTTCGGCTCGATCACGTTGCCGACGGCGATGTTGATCAGCGAATACGCCGCGAAGACGAGCATCGGCGTCGTCCAGCCGCCGGTGCCGGCGAACGCCGCGACGAGCGGCGGCGCGGTGGCGATCAAACCACCGATGCTCGGGATGTAGTTCATCAGGAACGCGATGAGGCCGAACAGCGGCGCGTACGGCACGCGCAGGATGAGCAACGCGACGCAGCACAAGACGCCGGTCAGCAGGCCGAGCAGCGTCTTGATCCCGAGGTAGCGGTTCACGTCGCGCCCGATCTCGCCCATCACGCGCTGCACGCCCTCGGCGTTGCCGCCCGCCGCCCGCGCGATCTTCGCGCGCATCGCCTGCTGCTCCGCGAAGACGAACACCATGAAGAGCAGCACGAGGCCGATCTGGTTCAGCACGCCGAACATCACGCCCACGGCGTCGACGAGGTGCGCGGACACGTGCGGCACCGCGCTCTTCACGGCCTCGACGATGCGCGACGGATCCTCGAGCACGCGCTCGAACGACGACTGCAGGTCGCGCGGCGCCGCCTCCCCGGCGGGCGCGGCGTCGACCGATTGCACGAAGTCGCGCGCGTTCGCGTACGCGATGCGACCGACCCAGAACAGGAGGACGATCAACGTCACCATCACCAGCGCGACCGTCCCCCACCACGGGACGCGCGCACGGGCGAGCCGATCGATGAGCGGGCGGATCGCCGAGCAGAGCAGGAGCGCGATCGCGAGCGGGAGCAGGACGAACTTGCCGATCGCGAGCACGAAGCCGAGCGCGATCAGGAACAGGAGCCACGCGAGGGCGGGCAGCGCCGATGCTTCTCGGACCATGCGCGCACTCTACAAGTCCGGCTCGCACCTCCGCTCCTCGCCCGGCGCGTCCCTCGATACGGTGTCCGCCGCCGTCGCCGCCGCCCGGAGTCCTTCACGATGATCCGCCGCTCCCGTTCGACCCGTGTCCTCCCGTCGCTCGCGCTCGCGTGCATGGCGCTCGGCTGCACCGTGATCCGCACCGGCGAATCGCTCCCGGATCGCGCCGCGTCGCTCGCCGCGTTCGATCGCCTGAAGTCGCTCGAAGGGACGTGGCGCGGCCAGAGCACCAAGGGTTGGACCGATCGCATCGTGTATCGCGTGCTCGCCGGCGGATCGGCGCTGATCGAGGACAGCTTCGACGCGCACCCGGGTGAAGCGATGGCGACCGTCTTCGCGCCGGACGGGGATCGCCTCCTGCTCACGCACTATTGCGCCGCGAAGAACCAGCCGCGCCTGGTCCTGAGCGCGATCGAGGACGGCGGCGCGACGCTCGACTTCCACTTCCTCGATGCGACCAACTTGAAGTCGCGCGACGTCGGCCACATGGACCGCGTGCGGATCACGTTCGTCGACGCCGACCACTTCATCGCGCGCTGGACCTGGTTCCAGGACGGCAAGGAGAACTGGCTCGAGGAGATCCGCCACGAGCGCGTGAAAGGCTGATCCACGATCGCGAAGCCTCCGGCCGCGGCGGCTCGCAGTCGGTCGGATGCCGCGCGGGAATCCGGCACGGCCGGGATTCGACTCGCGAACGTCCCGCGCACGGACGCTCGCCTCCCGGATCGAGACGTTCGACGGCGTGCGCGGCCCGGAATCGGCCGCGTGGGGAACGGTCCGGACGTTGCTCTTCGGGTCCAGCGTCCCGTCAACCCCCTCTCCCCCGAAGGAAACCCATGAACCGCTTCTCGATCCTCGCCGTCTCGTTCGCACTGCTCGCCCCGATGGCCGCCGCGCAGCAGGACGTCTCGTTCTCCGGTCACGTCAAGGACGGCAAGGGCGTCTGCTACTACTGCCCCGGTTTCGACTTCGTCCTCGACAACACGCACACGAGCCTGACCAGCTCGACGATCAACCTCACGCCGTACGTCGAGCAGTACGTGACCGGAGTCGGCCACTGGAACGGCTCGACCACCGCGCCGCAGATCGACGTCACCTCGATCCAGATCGTGGTGCAGCCGTTCTCGATCGGCGGCAACGCGACGATCGGCCACCAGATCAAGTTCACGACGCTCGGCACGCCGGGCGACACGGCGTTCATCCTGGTCGCCGGCAACGACGGCTTCGCGAACGTCCCCGGCTACGGCGTGATGTTCCTCGCCACGAACTCGGTGCTCGTCCTCGCGCAGGGCACGATCGGCGGCACCGGCTCGACCGAGATCAAGATCGACCTCCCGGACGATCCGTCGCTCGTCGGCCTCCGCGTGTTCGGTCAGGCGGCGCGCGTCGGCCCGACGTCGCACTCGCTGACGAACTCGGATCTGAAGGTCATCGGCTGACAGCGACGACACGCTCGCTCGACGCACCTCGGATCGGCGGGCCCGGCAAGGCCTCGACGGACTTCCGGGCCCGCCGCTCGATTGCATCGCGTCACTCGGGGCGCAGCCCCGCGTCGATCACTTCGTCCATCATCGCGAGCACGCGCGCGTCCGGGTCGGCGCCGCACAGCAGCTCCGCGAGCGGTGCGGCGCGCGGCCGGCCGGCGAGCCCGCGCTGATCGGCGCGGCGCGCGAGCAGTCGGACGAGGTAGGCCCACGCGCGACGACGCATCGCGTCCTCGCTCTGCAGCGCCGGGTCGAGCACGGCCGGCTTCGACCAGTGGAAGTCGGTGACGCCCGCCGCGGCGCCATCCTCGCCGAGGTGGAAGCAGCCGGACTTGAACAGGACGAACGTCGTGTCGCGCACCTTGCGCGAGGCGTCGGCGACGCCGCGCTCGACGCATGCGTCGGTCACGTCGTTCACGAGATCCGGGTGCGTGACGCGCGGGCGCGCGGCGCCGGGCGCGGTCGCGAGGCGGAAGATGCATTCGGTGATCGTGAGCCAGTCGGAGTACGGCACCGGGTAGCAGCGCGGGACGCCCTGGCGGAGGAGGTCGCGGTAGACGTCGGCGGTGTGGTTGTCGGGGGTGGCAGAGGGAGCGTTCGCGGGAGGGGTCGCAGGAGCGGGAGGGTTTGCGGGAGCGTTGGCGGAAGAGTTCGACGGAGCGTTCGCGGCAGCGGGGTCGGACGGCTGCGCGCTCGTGATCTCCCAATCGTGATCCGCACGCCGCACCTCGATCTGCAGCGTGCTCGCGTGCCGGCGCAGGAAGTCGCCGGTCGTCTCGCAGTCGAAGCGCGACGGATCGAACGAGCGGCCGAGCTGGTTCGACAACAGCGGCTTCACCGCGGCGAAGCGGATCGACGGACGCCGCGCGAGGAGTTGGTGCAGTGCGGCGGCGATCCGCTGCATCTCGGGCGACTCGCCCGCCTGCGTGTCGCGCGCGGCGAGCAGTTCCTCGAAGTACTCGAAGCGGTCGCAGTACCGCTCGAAGATCGGCTTCGTGCAACCGGTCACGCCGATCACGACGACCTCGGCGCCGGTGCGCTTCAGCTCGATCGCCACCGGGATGAAGTCGGAGTCGCCGGTGACGAGGATGAACAGCTCGATCTTCGCCGGAGCGGCGAGGAGCGCGGTCGCGTCCATCGCGAGCCGCATGTCCGCCGCGTTCTTGTTGCTGCCGCCGGGGAAGCGGAACACCTGCACCGGCTCGATGCCCTGCTCCATCAGGTATCGCGGATACGGCTGGAGGTAGTAGTCCCAGCGGCGG
>CAZBOK010000142.1:0-10546 GCA_964493525.1 uncultured Phycisphaeraceae bacterium
GCGTCCGATTGGCTCGACGTCGCGCGCTACGCCGACACCTTCGGCTACCAGTTCAACGCCGAGTGCGACGCGTGGCCGTGGCGCGATTGGGTGATCGACGCGTTCAACCGCGATCTTCCGTACGACCAGTTCGTGCGCGACCAGCTCGCGGGCGACCTCGTGCCCGGCGCGACGCGCGACCAGGTGATCGCGACCGCGTTCAACCGCCTGCACCGAATGACGAACGAAGGCGGGTCGATCGATGAGGAGTTCCGGCAGGAGGCGGTCGCCGACCGCGTGCTCACCTTCGGCACCGCGTTCCTCGGCTTGACCGTCGAGTGCGCGCGCTGCCACGACCACAAGTACGACCCGATCGAGCAGCGCGAGTTCTACAGCCTCGGGTCGTTCTTCGCGCAGGACGAGAGCGGCACGTATCCCTACTCGTTCCGCGCCGCACCCGCGCCGGCGCTGCGACTCCCGACCGACGACCAGGCGGCGCGCCTCGCATCGCTCGCGGCGGACGTGCGCGCGGCCGAGCACGATCTCGCGGCGATCATCGAGCGCGCAGCGAGCGCTCAGCCTCCCGCGCCGAGCGGCGTGCGTCCGCCGCTCCGCCGCTACCCCCTCGACGGCGCGGTCGACGGGCCGAGCGGCAGAGCGACCCTTCTCGACGGCGACACCGGGCCGTCGTTCGACGACGTCCCCGCGTTCCGCCGCTGCGACCCGTACAGCCTCGCGTTCTGGATGCGCTGCCCCGACGAGAAGGCGCGCGCGACCGTGCTGCACACCGCGCCGTTCACGATCGAGTCGGACCAGCACGGCTACCAGGTGATGCTCGAGAACGGGAAGCTCGCGTGGCAGGTGATCCACCTGTGGCCCGGATCCGCGGCCGCGGTGCGCACGCGCGAACCGTTCCCGCTCTCGCGCTGGGTGCATGTCGCCGTGACGTACGACGGCTCGTCGCGCGCCTCCGGACTCCGCGTTTTCCTCGACGGCGCGCCGGCGGAGATCGAGGTGGAGGAGGACGCGCTCGACGGCGAAGCGACGTCGCGCGTCTTCCAGGTCGGCTTCCGCGATCGCGATCTGGGGTTCAAAGGCGGGGCGATCGACGACCTCATGGTGTTCGACCGCGCGCTCGCGCCGCGCGAGGTCGCCGCGCTCGCGTCCGGCGTCGCGCCGAGCGAGAGCGCAGCGCCGGCGGAACCGGACGAACTCGTCGCGGCGCGCGCGCGCGTGCGAGCGGCCCGTGCGGCCCATCAAGACCTGCTCGACGCGATCCCGGAGATCATGGTGATGCGCGCCGACCCGCGCCCGCGCGAGCGATTCGTGCTGAAGCGCGGCGCGTACGACCAGCCCGATCGCGCTCGGCCGGTCGCCGCCGACCGCGCGCTCGAATCGATCCTGCCGTTCGGCGCGGGGCGACGTCACGATCGCCTCGGTCTCGCGGAGTGGACCGTCGATCCGGCGAATCCGCTGACCGCGCGCGTCGCGGTCAACCGGCTGTGGATGCAGTGCTTCGGCCGCGGGATCGTCGCGACGCAGGAGAACTTCGGCGTGCAGGGCGAGGCGCCGAGCCATCCGGAGCTGCTCGACCAGCTCGCGCTCGATTTCGTCGCGAGCGGCTGGCGCGTGAAGACGATGCTGCGGCGGCTCGTGCTGTCCGCGACGTTCCGGCAGTCGTCGGTGGCGACCGACGAGAAGCTCGACAAGGACCGCGCGAACGCGCTGCTCGCACGTGGGCCGGCGCTGCGCCTCAGCGCGGAGATGCTGCGCGACCAGGCGCTTGCCGCGGCGGGCCTCCTCGTCGAGTCGATCGGCGGGCCGAGCGTGCGCCCGTGGCAGCCGCCCGGCCTGTGGGAGGACGCCGGCGCCACCGGCCGCTACGTGCCCGACTCCGGCCCCGCGGCGCATCGCCGCGCGCTCTACACCTTCAAGAAGCGCACCGCGCCGCCGCCGAACCTGCTCGCGTTCGACGCGAGCAGCGGCGAGAAATGCCTCGCGCGCCGCCAGGTCACGACCACGCCGCTGCAGACGCTCGTGCTGCTGAACGATCCGGTGTTCGTCGAGTGCGCGCGCGGCGTGGCCGAGCGCGTGGTGCGCGAGGCGGACTCCGAGGACGCGCGCATCGCCCGTGCGTTCGCGCTGCTCGCTTCGCGGGCGCCGCGCGAAGCGGAGCGCCGTGCGCTCGCGGCGCTGTTCGAGGATCGGCGCGCCGCCTTCTCGAAGGATCTCGCGTCGGCCGCCGCGGCGTGCGGCGAGGAGGACGCGGAGCGCGCGGCGTGGACGCTCGTCGCATCGACGTTGCTCGCGTCCGACTGCACGGTGACGTCGAGATGAGACCCACGAACGACGCCCCGCCCCGCATCGATCGCCGGACGTTCCTCGGCGCGTCCGCGTTCGGCCTCGGTCTGTGCGCGTGGCGATCGGCGTTCGGCGCATCCGCCGCGCTGGCGGCGCCGCACTTCGCGCCGCGCGCGAAGCGGATCGTCTACCTGTTCCAGGCCGGCGGGCCTTCGCAGTTCGAGACGTTCGACCCGAAACCGCTGCTCGCGAAGATGCAGGGCCAGGCGCTTCCCGATTCGGTCCGCCGCGGCCAGCGCCTGACCGGGATGAGCGGCAACCAGGCGATCCTGCCGTGCGCCGGCTCGTTCACGAAGTTCGCGCGGCGCGGTCGGAGCGGCGTCTGGGTGAGCGACCTCCTGCCGCACACGGCGAAGATCGCCGACGAGCTGTGCGTGATCACCTCGATGCACACCGAAGCGATCAACCACGATCCGGCGATCACCTTCTTCTGCACCGGATACCAGCAGCCCGGCCGCCCGTCGCTCGGCGCCTGGCTCAGCTACGGCCTCGGCCCGATCAACGCGGACCTCCCCGCGTTCGTCGTCCTGGTGTCGAAGGACGCCGCGCGCGACCAACCTCTGTATGCACGGCTGTGGGGCGCGGGGATGCTCGAGAGCGAGCACCAGGGCGTGCAGTTCCGCGCCGGCAAGGAGCCGGTGCTCTACCTCGGCAACCCGGACGGCGTGTCGCGCGAGGCGCGCCGCGCGATGCAGGGCGCGATCGCCGCGCTCGACCGCGATCAGCAGGAGGCGACGCACGATCCGGAGATCGACGCCGCGCTCGCGCAAGCGGAGCTCGCGGAGCGCATGCAGTCGAGCGTGCCGGAAGCGACCGATCTCTCCGCAGAACCGGACGAGGTGTTCGATCTGTATGGCCCCGGCTCGAAGGACGGCGGCACCTACGCGGCGAACTGCATCCTCGCGCGGCGCCTCCTCGAGCGCGGCGTCCGTTGCGTGCAGCTCTTCCATCAAGGTTGGGACCAGCACGGCGGCCTGCCCGCGGGGATCACGCGTCAGTGCGCGCAGACCGACCAGGCCTCGGCCGCGCTCGTGATCGACCTGAAGCGCCGCGGGCTGCTCGACGACACGCTCGTCGTGTGGGGCGGGGAGTTCGGGCGCACCGCGTACTGCCAGGGGCGGCTCACCGACGCGGACTACGGACGCGACCATCACCCCGCGTGCTTCTCGATGTGGCTCGCGGGCGGCGGAGTGAAGCGAGGCCACGTGCACGGCGCGACGGACGACTTCGGATACAACGTCGTCGCCGACGGCGTGCACGTGCACGATCTCCACGCGACGATGCTGCACCTGCTCGGCATCGACCACACGCGCCTCGTGCGCCGCTTCCAAGGGCGCGACTTCCGGTTGACCGACGTCGCCGGCGAAGTGGTGCGCGGCATCCTCGCGTGACCGCGCTCTTGCGTGCAGACGCCGCGCGGCGATTCACATCACGACCATCTTCAGCCCGTTCGACGCCGAGAACGTCGCGTTCGGGCCGCCCGTGTCGAGGCCGATCCACTGGAAGTCGGAGGTGGTGCCCGGCGGCGTCGAAGGCGGGAGCGTCGAGCTGAGGCGGAACGGGCCGGCCGCGTCGAGCGGGAGCGCCGTCGGTCGGAACACCGCGCCTCCGACGAGGACGGTGCACATCCGCACCGGAATCGCCGCCTGCGCCGTCCGGGCGCAGATCGCCGTTGAAGTCCGCGATCGCGAGCGCCTGCGGATTCGCTCCCGCGGAGAAGTGGATCGGACTCGCGAAGCCGCGGGCGCCGTTGCCCGCGAGGACCGAGACGTCGTTCGCATCGGCGTTCGACACCACGACGTCGCGCGCGCCGTCGCCGTTCAGGTCGCCGATCGCGACGGTCTGCGGGTAGGCGCTGCCGGCGGAGAAGCCGACGCGCGGCGTCGTGAAGTTGCCGCCGCCGTCGCCGACGACGAGCGCGATGTTGTTCGTGCCCGCGGTCGCGGCCGCGATATCGGCTTGCCGTCCCCGTTGAGGTCGCCGACCGCGACCGATTCGGGAGTCGAACCGACCAGGAATCCGGTCGCCGAGCCGAACGTGCCGTCGCCGACGCCGAGCAGGACCGAAACGGAGCGGGAGCCCGCGGTGCCCACGACGAGGTCGGACTTCGCATCGCCGTTCAGGTCGGCGACCACGACCTGCCACGGGAACGCGCGGGTGGGGTACATCGGGCCGGGGTAGAGCGGGGTGGTGCGCGCCGACGCGAGCGGGGCGAGCAGTGCAACGATCAAGGCGAGACGCGCGAGCATGCGGGCACCACGGGACTGGATGCCTCCTCTCACCAGTTCGAGCGACCGCGCCCCCTCGCCCGATTGCGTCTTTCGGACTTCCGCGCGCCGAGCGGTCGATCCTCGACGCGTGCGCGCAGGTCCCCGCCCGGTCGCCGACGCCGCGCGCCGCTCCCGGTCACCGCGGCGCATCGCGCACCGCGTCGCACGCAAGTCCGCTGTCCGCGCGGGCACGTCGGTTGCACTCCGTAAGTCGAGTCCGACTGGACCGACCCGCAACCCCCGACTTCTTCGCGAGGGATCTCCATGTCACGCGCCGCCGCTTCCCGTTCGATCGTGTCCTTCGTTTCGGCCGTCGCAGTCGGCGCGTTCCTCTGCGGGTCGTCCGCGCGCGCGCAGACGATCGTGTTCGACTTCGACAACGCGCCGGTGCACACCTCGTTGCCGGTCGACGTCACGGTCGCGGGAGTCACCGCGCACCTGGTCGGGACCAACCAGAACTTCTCGATCCAGCCCGCGAACACGATGGGCTTCACGCCCGCCGGCTTCTCCGGACTCTGCATCTACCCGAACAGCGTGTTCGCTGCCGACCTCGTCATCTCGTTCTCGGTCCCGCTGACGAGCTTCTCGATCCTCTACGCGCCGCAGGAACTCGACTGCGACACGTCCTGCACGATGCGAGTCACGGCGCGGATGGATGGAGCGGCGGTCGCGACGAACACCGCGACGACGAATCCCGGCGTCTGGCCGACCGGCACGCTCGCGATCGCGACGGCGACGCCGTTCAACAGCGTCGTGGTCCATTACGACTCGCCGCCGCCGACCGGGGGCGACTGGGGTCCGATCTTCCTGGCCGACATGATGACCGTGACCACCTTCCCGCACGCGTCGTGGTCGAACTACGGCGCGGGTTGGCCCGGAACGAACGGGGTCCCGACGCTCGCGCTCAACGCGCCGCCGGCGCTCGGTGGATCCACTTCGCTCGCCGTCGGCAATTCGCGCGGAGCTGCGACCACGGGCGTGCTCGTCATGGGCTTCGGCCAGGGCGACTTCCTGCTCGGCCTCGGCGGCCACCTGCTCGTCGTGCCGACGACGTCCGTCGCGCTCACGATCCCGCCCGCCGGTCTCGCGCTGCCGGCCGCGCTGCCGCTGAACGGCGCCCTCGCCGGAACCGCGGTCGAACTTCAGCTCCTCGAGATCGACCCGGGCGCGAGTCAGGGCGTGGCGTTCTCCCGCGGGCTCGAAGCGGTGCTCGGATCGTGACGCGCCGCGCCGCGTGACCGAACGTCAACCGCCTCGCTCGGCGATTCGCTCGATCCGTTCGACGTCCGCCGCCTCGAGATCGAACTCGTCGCACGCCAGGTCTTCGCGCATGTGACGATCGTCGGTGGTGCCGGTGAGCGGCAGCATCCCGACCTGCTGCGCGAAGCGGAACACGACCTGCGCCGGAGTCCGGCGCAGGCGCTTCGCGACGCGCACGAGCTCCTCGCTCGCGAGCACCGTCCGGTTCGCCGTCAGCAACGAGAATCCCTGGTAGACGATCCCGCGGGCGCGGCACGCGGCGCGCACGGCGCGGTCCCACCCGGTGCTCGCGTAGCAGCGGTTCTGCACAAACGCGGGCGCGACCGCGACGCGCGCGCAGAGCGCTTCGAGCTGATCGATCGACACGTTGCTCACGCCGAGGGCGCGCGCGCCGCCGGACGCGTGGATCGTCTCGAGCGCGCGCCACGCCGCGAGGTCCGTCGCGCCGATCCCGACGCGCGTCGCCGGCCCGTGCAGAACGAGCGCGTCGAGCCGCGTCACGCGCAGATGCTCGAGCGAGCTCTCGAACGACTGGCGCACCTGCGTCGCGACGTCTGCGGCGGCGGCGTAGGGCAGGCGGTGGTCCTGGCTCGACGCGTAAGTGAACTTGGTCTGCACGAAGACGTCGTCGCGCGTGACGATGCCCGCCGCGATCGCGTCGGCGAGTCCTTCGCCGACCGCGGCCTCGTGGTAGTGCCGCCGCTGATTCGCCGTGTCGATGCCGCGGAACCCGGCCGCGAGCGCGCGCCGCACGCAGTCGCGCGTCCGGTCCTCCTTCCACGCGGTCCCGTAGAGGAACCGCAGCGCCGTCGGAGGCTCGGGGAGCGCCGGCATCAACGGCCCGCGTCCGGTCGCGACGCCGCGCGAGCGACTTCCACCGCGGTGACCTTGTACTCCGGGCAGTCGGAGATGCGATCGGTCACGTCGGAGGTCACGTCGTTCGCGCGCGTCTCCGGGAAGTGGAACGACAGGAACAACGTGCCGGGCGCGACGGCGTCGTCGTGCCGCGCCGTCGCGCGCGCGCGTCCGAAGCGGCTCTCGATGACGACGCTCGCGCCGTCTTCGATGCCGCGCGCCGCGGCGTCGGAGGGGTGGATGGTGAGGCGGTCGCGGTCGACGAGCGACGCATGCGCGCCGCGCCGCGTCATCGAGCCGCTGTTGTAGTGCTCGAGCACGCGCCCGGTGATCAGCAGCAACGGATGCGCGGGGTCGGCGGCGTTCGGCGTCGCGTGGAAATCGACGCGCGCGAAGCGCGCCCGCCCGGACTCGTCGCAGGCGAAGCGCTCGCGATGCAGGATCGCGGTGCCGTCGGTCGCCGCGTCGGTGACCGGCCACTGCAGGCCCGCGCCGTCGTTCGTCTCCAGCCGATCCCACGACGCGGCGGCGAACGGCGGCGCGACCGCGCGCACTTCGTCCCAGATCGCGCGCGGGCCGTCGAACGCCTGCGGCAACCCGGTCGCGGTCATCAGATCCTGCAGGATCCGCCAGTCCGCGCGCGCCTCGCCCGGCGGGTCGAGCACGCGGCGGACGCGCTGGATCCGCCGCTCGCCGTTCGTGAACGTGCCGTCCTTCTCGAGCACGCTCGCGCCGGGGAGCACGAGGTGCGCGAGCTTCGCCGTCTCGGAGAGGAACAGCTCCTGCACCACGAGGAACTCGAGCGACGCGAGCCGCTCGCGCACGCGGGCCGCGTCGGGGTCGGTCTGCGCGACGTCCTCGCCGAACACGAACAGCGCGCGGATTTCGCCGCGATCGATCGCCTCGTAGATCCGCGGCAGCGTCCGCCCCGCGGCGCGCGGCAGCTCGCGTCGCCACGTTCTCTCGAAGCGCGCGCGCACCGCAGGGTCGTCGAGCGCGCCGTAGCCCGTGAGGAGGTCGGGCTGGCAGCCCATGTCGGCCGCGCCCTGCACGTTGTTCTGCCCGCGGAGCGGATTGACGCCGACGCCGTCGCGACCGACCGCTCCGACGAGGAGCGCGAGGTTGCACAGCAGCATGACCGCTTCGCTGCCCTGGAGCTGCTCGGTCACGCCGAGTCCGTGCACCTGCATGGGCGAGGCCGCGGCCGCGTACATCCGCGCCGCGGTGCGCACGAGCCGCGCGGCGACGCCGGTCGCCGGCTCCGTCGCCTCCGGCGCGAACCGCGCGAGATCGCGGCGGTATTCCTCGAAGCCGGAGGTGCGGTCGCCGACGAATCGCGCGTCGAACAGTCCTTCCTCGACGATGACCGCGGCGAGCGATTGGAACAGCGGGACGTTCGTGCCGGGACGCGGCTGCAGGTGGACGTCGGCGAGCGACGCGAGCTCGGTGCGGCGCGGGTCGATCACGATGCAGCGCGCTCCCGCGAGCACCGCCTGCTTCACGCGCGCTCCGGTCACCGGATGGCTCTCGGTCGTGTTCGAGCCGACGACGAGCAGGAGGTCGGCGCGCTCGATGTCCGCGAGCGAATTGGTCGCGGCGCCGGCGCCGAACGAGCGGCGCATCCCCGCTGCGCTCGGCGCGTGGCAGACGCGAGCGCAGCAGTCGACGTCGTTCGTGCCCAGCCCGGCGCGCAGCCACTTTTGGAACAGGTAGTTCTCCTCGTTCGTCGCGCGCGACGATGACAGCCCGGCGATCGCGCCGCGCAGGCGCGTGAACTCGCGCGCGACCAGCGCGATCGCTTCCTCCCACGAGATCGGCTCGAACGCGCCGCCTTTCCGCACGAGCGGCGTCGTCAGCCGCTCCGGATGGCGCGCGAACGCATGCGCGTAGCGGCCTTTGGTGCACGCATGGCCGCGGTTCACCGGCGAGTCGGCGGCGTCGACGAACCGCACGTCGTCGCGGTCGGCATGCACGTCGAGCTGGCAGCCGACGCCGCAGAACCCGCAGGTGGTGCGCGTGACGGTAAGCGACTGCACGTCGGGCGCGGTCGAGCGATCGACGTCGGTGATCGCGCCGGTGGGGCAGGCCTGCGCGCACGCGCCGCATGCGCTGCACTCGGTGTCGGCGAACGCGCCCGCGCCGAACGTGACGCGCGTCGCGCCGCCGCGGCCGGCCATCGCGTACACGAAGCGTCCCTCGATCTCGCCGCACGCGTGAACGCACACGCGGCAGCGGATGCACCGGTCCAGATCGATGCGCAGGAACGGATGGCTCGCGTCGACCCTGCCGCCCGCGCGGTGCATCGACGCGTAGCGCGAGCCGTCGACGCCGGATCGTTCGAGGAACTCGCGCGCGCGTCCCGCCGGCGCGCTCTCCGCGGCCATCAGCTCGCCGAGGTCGCGTCGATACTCCGCGAGCTCCGCGCTCCGCGTGACGATGCTCGATCCGCCGTGGACCGGCGTCACGCAAGCGGCGACCGCGCGGCCGTCGACCAGGACGAGGCACGCGCGGCAGTGGCCGCCCGCGCTCGTGCGATCGTCGTGGCACAGGGTCGGGACCTCCGCACCGCCGGCGCGGCACGCGGCGAGCACGGTCGTGCCGCCCGCGACGTCGATCGTGCGCCCGTCGACCGTGAGCTTCACGGGAACATCTCGCCCGGGAAGTGCCGGAGGAGGTCGCGCAGCGGCCGTGGCACGCCTTGGCCGAAGCCGCACAGGCTCCCTTGCTCGAGCGTCAGCAGGAGCCGCTCGAACTCGTCGCGCGTCCGTCGCGTGCGCAGTTGGCCCGAGCCGACGCGGCACGGAGTGCATGCGCCGCAGGATTCGCGGGCCGCGAACTCGAACAGATGTTCGGCGAGCCGCCGCGCGCCGACCGTGTCGTCGAGCACGACGACGCCGCCGTGGCCGAGGCCGGGCAGCGCGTCGTACGCGAGCGGCACGTCGAACCGGCTCGCGGGGACGACCGACCCCATCGGACCGCCGACGAGCGCGAGCTTCGGGCGCCGACCTGCCGGCGCGCCGCCGGCCGCGGCGAGCACGCGCGCGAGCGGCGTCCCGAGCGCGACCTCGAACACTCCGGGCCGCGCGACCGCGCCCGACAGGCAGATCGCCTTGGTGTCCGCGCGGCGTCGGTTCGCGACGATCCACGGGATCACCGAGAGCGTCTCGACGTTCTGCACGATGGTCGGCAGGCCATGCAGCCCGCGTTCTGCCGGATACGGCGGCTTCGGGCTCGGCTCGGCGCGCAGTCCTTCGATCGATCGCAGGAGCGCGGTCTCCTCGCCGGCGACGTACGAACCCGCGCCGACCTTCACGTCGACGTGGAACCCGCGCAGCGCGCCGCTCGCGACCGCTTGTTCGATCGCGGACCGCACTCGCTCCGCGGCGCGCGGGTACTCGGCGCGCACGTAGACGATCCCGCGGCCGGCGCCGATCGCGCGCGCGCACGCGAGCATCCCGGCGAGCACCGCGTGCGGCGTCTCTTCGAGCAGGAGGCGGTCGACGTAGGAGCCCGGATCGCCTTCGTCGCCGTTCGCGACCACGAATCGCTCCGGCGCCGCGGTGTCGCGCGCGGTCTGCCACTTCCGTCCGGTCGGGAACGCCGCGCCGCCGCGCCCGCGCAATCCGGAAGCGATCACCGCGTCGAGGATCTCGGGGCCCGACGGCAGCGCGTAGTCGGACAGCGAACGGTCCTCCCCGCGCAGGTGGCGCAGCACGACCGGCGCGTCGACGAGCACGTCGAGTGGGATCGGCGACGGCGCGCGCGCGGAGCCGGCCGGCGCTTCGTAGCAGCGCCCGATGCAGCTCGCGGGACGTCCGGGC
>CAZBOK010000143.1:0-10514 GCA_964493525.1 uncultured Phycisphaeraceae bacterium
TCGACCTGATGACGGTCTACGTCGACCTCTGGCTCGCCACGAAGCAGGGCAAGCTCGCGCACGTGGGCGATCACTTCGTGATGCCGCGCAGCTCGGCGAATTCGTGGGCCGACGGGACCTGGGTGACGCTGGGCGAAGATGCGATCGACTTCGACGTGACGCTCGCCGCGGTCGACGAGAAGGCCCGCACCGCGACGGTGATCGTCCGCCACGTGCCGCCCGCGAAGCCGGAGATCCGCCTGCCCGCCGAGTGGATGAAGGCGCCGGTCGCCGACACCGCGAACAACTGGGTGCAGGTCCAGAGGCGCGGCGCGAACGGGGAGCGATTCCTCGCGGCCGTCGGCAAGGAGACGTTCGACGTGGAGCTGCGCGTCAGCCTCGACGACGGACGGATCCTCTCCGCACACTTGGACAACCTCGTCGACGTCCTCGAACACGACTGCAGGAACGCCGCGCTCGACGATCCGGGCGAGCCGATGCGCTACCGCATCCACCGCGTGATCGACGTCGTCGCGCGCGCACCGTGATGCGAGTCGCGATAGACTCTCGGCCCGATTCCGGGAGTCATCCGAATGCGCCGCACACTCATCGTCACGTCCGTCGTCCTCGCGCTCGCTCCGTCGCCTCGCGCGCAGGACGGGGCGGCCGCGACACCGACACCGACGCCGACGACGCCCGCTTCCGCGCCGGACTCGGAGCTGACCGAGATCTTCGGGAAGTTCACCGCTGCGGCGGACAACGGCGACGACGCGCTCGACGCGGTGTTCAAGGAGCACCCGTACGAGGTGATCCTGTACGTCGACCAGAGCCTCGACTGGTGGCTGACGCAGCAGGATCTCCCCGAGGAGAACCGCGCGAAGGACGCCGACCGCATGCTGCGGCAGGCGGCCCACGCGGCGGAGCGCGCCGATCGTCTGTTCGGCGTCAACGCGTTCACCCGTTACGTGAACAATCGGAAGGGCTGGACGGCCGAGCAACGCGCGCAGTTCCGCGACGAGAAGCTGGCGCAGGACGACGGCGCGGCCGCGATGAAGAAGAAGGAGATCGACTCCGCGCGCGCCGCGTTCGGACAGGCGCTTTCCGCCGCGAACGCGCTCGGCGACGACTGGGGCATCGCGTGGACCGAGCAGCGGCTCGGCGATCTCGCGTTCGGGAACGGCGACCTCGGCGGCGCCGAGACGCACATGAAGCGGTCGCTCGAGATCTTCAGCGAGCTGCATCACATCGGGATGCTGCGCTCGCTGCGCGGGCTCGCGGCGCTTTACGAGAAGCAGGGCAAGCCGAAGCTCGCGCTCGAGCACCTGCACCGCATGCTCCTCGTCGCCGCGGAAGCGGGGCGCGAGGACGCAGCGGAGAGCGTGCGACGCGACTACGAGCGGCTGCAGCGCGCCGCGGGAATCGAGCTCGGCAACAACGTGAAGGACATGCGAGAGAAGAGCGCCGTGACGGCGGCGCAGAGCGAGCTCACGATCTGGAAGTACGCGGTGACGCAATACCTCGCGATCAACAACAAGCTGCCGGACAGCCTCGAAGTGCTCGAGCAACCCGACCCGAAGTTCAACGACGAGCCGTACATCGACCAGCACCCGATCGATCCGTGGGATCACCCGCTCGCGTACCGCAAGCTGTCGGGCTCGAAGTTCGAGATCGTGAGCTACGGCGCCGACGGCAAGCCCGGCGGCGAGGGCGTGAACGCGGACCTGACGTCGAACCGCTGAGCGCCGCTCCCCGACTACTTCGGGAACGCGCCGTCGAGCTTCGCGAGGACCTGGGCCTCGGCGTCCGACACCTTCTTGGTGAGCCCGAGGATCCCGCCCGATGCCTCGGCGACGCGGCGCGCACGGCCGATGACTTCCACCTTCAACTGCGCGCGGGCGCCGGCGTCGAGCTTCGCGCACAGCGCGTTCGTGTAGTTCATCCACGCGCGCGCGAGCTCCGGCCCGGGCCGCGCGGCGAGCCAGTTGTCGAGCAGCTCGTGCGCGTGCGTGCCGGGCTTCACGCCGGCGTCGTCGGCGCTCTTCGTGATCGCGGCTTTCTCTTTCGGATCGAGCGACCCGTCGGCCCACGCGACCTCGACGAGCGGGACGAGCGCGAACGCGGCGAGCGACGTGGCGTCGATCTTCTGCGCGACGAGCGCGTCGAGCACCTGCGCGTTCGAGATGCCGGTCGCGGCGGTGAGCTGCGCACGGCCGACTTTCTTCTGATGCTCGGCGCGCAGCTTGGCGAGGAGCTTCTCGTTCTGGCGCCGGAAGAACTCCTCTTCGAGCGCTCGGCCACGATCTTCGAGTGAGTCGGACATGTCGGCCTCCGGTTTCGAGCCGCACAGGTTAGCGGCCGCTGCGCGCGAAGTTAGACTCCGCGGCTCACAGTTCGAGGAGGCGCCGATGGATCGCTCGATCGCGCGCCGGGGATGTCCCGCATGAAGGTCGTCATTCCGGGAGGGAGCGGCCAGGTCGGGGCACTCCTCGCGCGCGCGCACGTCGCCGCGGGCGATGAGGTCGTCGTGCTGTCGCGCTCCCCCGCGGCATCGCCCTGGCGGACCGTGGAGTGGGACGCCGCGACGCTCGGTCCGTGGGCCGCGGAGTTCGACGGTGCCGACGTGGTCATCAACCTCGCGGGCCGCAACGTGAACTGCCGCTACTCGGCCGCGAATCGCCGCGAGATCCTCGACTCCCGCGTGCTGTCGACGCGCATCGTCGGCGCCGCGATCGCGCGCGCGGCGCGCCCGCCGCGGGTCTGGCTGCAGGCGAGCACCGCGACGATCTACGCGCATCGATTCGACGCCGCGAATGACGAGGCGACCGGCATCATCGGCGGCGCCGAGCCGGACGCGCCGTCGACGTGGCGGTTCAGCATCGACGTCGCACGCGCGTGGGAACGCGAGCTCGACGCGGCGACGACGCCGAGGACGCGCAAGGTGATGCTCCGCTCCGCGATGACGATGAGCCCGGATCGCGGCGGCGTCTTCGACGTGCTCTACGGGCTGGTCCGCCGCGGCCTCGGCGGCCGCGCGAGTGACGGACGTCAGTTCGTGTCGTGGATCCACGAGCGCGACTTCACGCGCGCGACGCGATTCCTGATCGAGCGCGACGATCTTGCGGGAGCGATCAACATCGCGGCGCCGCACCCGCTGCGCAATGCCGAGTTCATGCGCGAGCTGCGGCGCGCGGCCGGCGTCCGGTTCGGCTTGCCGGCGACGCGGCTCATGCTGGAGCTCGGCGCGTTCGCGATGCGCACCGAGACGGAGTTGATCCTGAAGAGTCGGCGCGTCGTGCCGGGCCGGCTGCTCGCCGCGGGTTTCGAGTTCGAGTTCCCGGAGTGGCCGGCGGCGGCGCGCGATCTGTGCGAGCGGCGACGCGCGCGCTGAATCAGAGCTCGGGCGCCCACATCAGCATCAGCGTTCCGGTGAGCGCGGTCACGACGGTGAGTGCGATCGTCGTGAACGCGAGCTTGCCGTGCAGGGACCGCCACTTCCGATCGCGCCACGTCATGAGCCCGGTCACGAGCGGAGCGAGATACGCCGCCGTCGCGAGCTTCGCGATCCACAGGTGGATCGGCGTGATCACGCCCGCGGCGTGCAGGTCGTAGTGCGGGCCGAGCTTCTTGGCGAACACGATCGTGAACGCGAGCGCCGCCAGCGTGAGCAGGACGGCGGGCACGTGGATCGCGAGCGACTTGCTCTTCCCCGAACGCACGACGACAGCGAGCAGCACGAGGGTCGTGATCAGGGACCCGAGAAAGCCATGATTGGCGTCGATGCCGAACATGAACGGGTCAGAAGCTACACTCTTGCGCTTCCGAGCGTGCGCGAGGTGAATCATGAAAATCGACTCGAACGTGCTGACCCCGTTGTTCCGCGACCACATCGCCGCGCTCGAGAAGTCCTATTCGTCCGTGCTCGCGCGCGCGGGGTACGACGGCGTCGTGATCCACTCGGGCTCGCCGAAGCGGCGCTCGATGTTCGACGATCAGGATTGGCCGGTGCGCGCGACGCCGCACTTCCAGCACTGGCTGCCGCTCGTCTGGCCGCACTCCGCGCTGGTCGTCGAGCCGGGGAAGAAGCCGCGCCTCCTGTGGAACGTCGACCTCGGCTTCTGGGAGCGGCCGATGCTCCCGGAGTCGGACCACTTCTGGCCCTCGTTCGACGTCGTCGAGGTGAAGGAGGTCGCGAAGCTGAAGGACCTCCTCCCGAACGGGAAGCGACTCGCGTTCATCGGCGAGGACGTGGCCGACGCGGCGGCGTGGGGCTTCGCGTCCGCCGACGTGAACCCGGCCGCGCTCCTGACCGAGCTCGACCGCCTGCGCATCGCGAAGAGCGCGTACGAGACGTTCTGCCTCCGGGAAGCCAACCGACGCGCGTGTGAGGGGCACGCGAAAGTGATCGACGAGTTCCGCCGCGGCGACCACAGCGAGTTGAAGCTGCACCTCCTCTATCTCGAGACGACGGCGCAGGACGATCCGGAGACGCCGTACAAGAACATCGTCGCGCTCGGCGAGCACTGCGCGACGCTGCACCACGTCGGCTACTCGCGCGTCGCGGAAGGCGCGCAGTCGTTCCTCCTCGACGCAGGCGCGCGGTTCTGCGGCTACGACAGCGACATCACGCGCACGGCATGCAAGGGGAAGGGCGCGGCGGCCGACGTGTTCCGCGGCCTGATCGAGCGCATGGAGAAGCTGCAGCAGCAGACGTGTCGCGAGGTCGCGGTCGGCAAGCCGTACCAGGATCTGCACAACCGTTCGCACGAGCTGCTCGCGCCGGTCCTGCGCGACCTCGGCATCGCGAGCGGCAGCGACGCCGAGCTCGTCGCCTCCGGAGTCACGCGCAAGTTCCTGCCGCACGGCCTCGGCCATTCGCTCGGGCTGCAGACGCACGACGTGGGCTGCGCGCAGGTGAAGCCGGAGCCGCGCAACCCGTTCCTCCGCAACACGACGAACGTCGCGGTCGGCCAGGTCTTCACGATCGAGCCGGGCTGCTACTTCATCGATTCGCTGCTCGAGGAGTTGCGCGCGAGCCCGGCCGGCAAGTCGGTGAACTGGCCGCTGGTCGACGAGCTGAAGAAGTTCGGCGGCGTGCGCATCGAGGACGACCTCGTCGTCGGCGCCCGCGGCACCGAGAACCTCACGCGCGAGTTCCTCGCGGTCTGATCGCTCCGACCCGTCAGTCGGGCAGCGCGTCGGCGAACTTCTCGAGCGCGTCGCAGAAGACGTCCGGCTCCTCGAGCATCGGCATGTGGCCGGAGCGCTTGCACCACGTGATCGAGCCGCGCGGGAACCCGCGGCCGAGCGCTTCGGACTCCGCGCGCGAGACGATCGAGTCGTGCGGCCCCGCGATCACGAGCGCGGGCACGGTGATCTTCTTCAGTTGCGGCGTCGAATCCGGGCGCGCCGCCATCGCGTGGAGCGCGCCGATGCACGCGGCCGGCGATGCGCGCGCGATGATCGAGCGCAGCTTGTCGACGATCGCCGGATCGGGCGCGTGATCCGTCGCGAGCGGTTTGCGCGACATCTCGTCGGCGAGGAACATCGTGCCTTCTCGCTCGACGCGCGCCGCGTTTTGCGCGCGGACGCGACGCCCCGCCTCGGTGTCGGCCGCGGCACGGCTCGAGACCAGCGCGAACCCGGAGAGGCGGCGCGGCGCGAGCCGATGCAGCGCGAACGCGATGTAGCCGCCCATCGAGTGGCCGACCGGCGTGAAGCGATCGACCTTCGCGCGATCGACCTGGTCGAGCAGGAAGCGTGCGAAGTCGTCGACACGGACTTTCGGCGGATCGATCGGGAGCGCCGGCGTCCCCGCGAAGCCCGGCAGGTCCGGCGCGAGCACGCGGTGCTCGCGCGCGAGGCGCTTCGCGGCGCGATCGAACAGCGTGTGATCGAACGGGAATCCGTGGATGAAGAGCAACGTGGCCATCGAGCGTCCCTCTAGGACGACTTCACGAGGTGGAGGATCTCCTGCGCAGCGCGCGTGCCTTCTTCCGCACCGCCCTCCATGAACCCCTGGAAGTCCGTGGACGTGTGTTCACCGGCGAACGCGACGTTCCCTTGCCGCAGCTTCTCCGACCCGCCGAACGACGTGTACTGACCGACGCGATAGTACGAGTAGGAGCAGCGGAACTGCTCCGAGAGATGCGGCACCGAGCCGATCGCCTTGCCGTTGAAGCGCCCGGCGACGCCGGGGAAGACCTGATCGAGCTGCGGGAGGAACGTGTTCGCGTCCGAGAGCATCGTGGCCGTCGCGGCGTTCGCGAACGGGA
Source organism: uncultured Phycisphaeraceae bacterium (assembly GCA_964493525.1). Classification (GTDB taxonomy): domain Bacteria; phylum Planctomycetota; class B15-G4; order B15-G4; family JADJEK01; genus CAZBOK01. Next base: position 6,252 of record CAZBOK010000143.1, read on the forward strand.
CGGCTTGCATCAACGCGTCCGTTCCCGGGCCGCCGGTGAAGCAGTTCAGGATCCCCTTCTTGCCGTCCTGCGCGCGACTCGGCTCCCAGGACGACTGGTAGCCGAGGTCGGAATACGTCGAGCCGTTGCCGCGCGCGGGCCACGGGCCGCTCCCGCGCCACAGGCGATCGGTGAACTGCATCTGGCACTTCCCGCCGTGCCCGCGCCCGAGCTGATCGATCGCGGTCTGCTTCATCGCGTCGAACCCCGACTGCGTGAGGTCGAGCGTGCGGAGCACCGCGAACGGCAACGTGAGGATCACGAAGTCGAACGTCTTCTCGAGCGTGCCGCCCGGCGTGTCGAACACGAGCGTCGTGCGGCCGTCGAGCTCCGCGCGCACCGCGGCGAGCGCGTGCTGGAACTGCACGTCGCGGTGCAGCGACTGCGCGATCAGCCGCGGGAGCTGCTGGTTGCCGCCGTCGATGCGGAACTTCTCGTCGGACTCGCCGAACACCTCGAACTCGTCGGCGGATGGCTGGAAGGCGAGCAGGTAGATCAGGTTCAGCGCGCTCTGGTCGGTCGTCGCGGCGCCGTACTCGGTGGTGTAGGCCAGCTCGAGGATCTTGCCGAGCTTCGACGCGAGCCCGCCCGGAACGCGGGAGTCGATCCACTCGGCGACCGTCATCTGATCGAGCATCTGGCCGGCCATCGTCGAGTGGTCGAACGTCGTCGGGAACGGCGCGGACGCTTCGTCCGCGACGACGGCGTCGAACACGGGCAGGAAGTCGACCTCGGCCTGGCCGGCCGCGTAGTACCCGCCGCCGATGAAGTAGGTGTCCTCCGAGTCCGTGGGCTCCGCCTTCTTCACGTTCACCAGCTTCAGATCGAACCGCTTCGCGAGCCGCCGCATCTTCACGTGGCCGGAGTCGATCAACTCGCCGCACCACTCCGCGGTCTGTCCATCGAAGTAGTTGTTGGTCAGGCTGAACATGCGGCCGCCGATGCGCGACGACGACTCGAACACCGTCGCGGCGACGCCTTTGTCCTGCAGGCGCAGCGCGGCGGAGAGGCCGGCGATCCCGGCGCCGACGATGGCGATCTTCGGCTGCGACTTCGCGAACGCGACGCGCGGCAACGCGAGGCTCGCGACTCCCGCGGCCGCGGCGGCGAGGAACCCGCGACGCGTAACGCCGGCGACCGCGCGGTCACGCGCTCGCGCGCGCAGCTCGGGAACCGCCGCGAGCGGAAGTCCCTTCGCGCGGGCGATCGCGCAGTCGCGAGCGAGATCGGCGAAGCGTTGGAGCAGCGGCGTGCGCGTCATCGAGTTCTCCGGAAGGAAGAACAGGATAGGCGCGCTGCGTCGCATTCGAATCGGCGACGCGGCGTCGTGAAACGGATCGCGAGACGTCGGCTACCGGTTCCGCGGGGCGCCCGGCAGGCTCAACGTGACGGTGTCCGTGAGCCAGGCGCTCTTCGCGGGGAAGGTCGGCTTCCAATCAGGGTCGGGGCGGGCGACCGTCACGACCACTTTCGCCGCCGGCTTCGCGGCCCGGATCCACAGGTCGAGCTCCGCGACGTCGTGCAGCTCCTTGCCGTCCCACTTCAGCACGATGTCGCCGGGCTCGATCCCCGCCACCGCGGCCGGCGATCCGGCGGCCACCACGCGCGCGCGCAGCCCGTAGGCCGTGTCGGTCGAGACGATCGAGCGGCGGAGCTTCGATTCGAGGGCGGCGAACTCGAGGCCGGTCGCCGTCAGCACGCGGCTCTCCGGGTCGGTCGACGGCGGCTCGGCCTCGCGCACGACGGACGGAGGCTCCGGTGCGGGGGTGGCCGCGGCGGGCGCGGGTTCGATCGTCGCGTCGGGGGCGAACGTGCGCCAATCGAATTGCGCGTCGTCGATCCCCTCGTTCGTCCCGACCAGCTGCGCCGTCACGCGGAACAGATCGAACGAACCGAACGAGACCTTCAGAGCGAAGTGCTCGATCAAGTTCGTGTGCGGATCGATCGTCACCGTCGATTCGCTCCACACCGGCGAGTCGTCCGTCGTCGCGCTCTTTTGCGGCGAGACGCGGAACGTGCGCCGGTCCGCGCGCTTATCGAACGGCGACGTGATCTCCTCGATCTGGAGCGCATCCGACCCCGACGCGAGCTCGCGCACGAAATCGAAGCTCAAGAGGTGCATCACGTCGAACGAGCCGTCCGAGCCGTTCAGGTTCATCGAGCTCGTCCCGCCGTCGCTCCGGATCTCGATCTTGCCGAACGAGACGACGTTCTTCGCCGCGTCCAGCGACCAGGCGTGCTCGCCGTCGAACCCCGCGGCGGGCTTGGTGGTCGCGAGCGCCGCGACGTCGTGCACGCCGCCGTAGACGAGGAAGCGGTTCGGACGCTTCACGCGGAGGTACTGGTGCTCGCCGAGCGGCGCGCCGTACTCGCGCGGCTCGTCCTCGAACAAGTGCGAGAGAAGGTCGACGGCGGGGGACGTCAGCGTCAGCTCGAGCGTCGCGTCGTCGAGGCGGTCGAAGTTCGCGGCGGCGGCGGCGACCGCGTCGCGCGCGCTCGCGAGCGATGCGCTCGACGGGAAGAACGCGAACGCGAGCGCGATCAACGCCGCGGCCGCGACGCCGGTCGCCACCAGCCGGGTGCGCGTGGACCGCGCGCGCGACGCGGGGCGCGCGAGCAGTGCGAGCTTCGGCGGGAGAGGCGGCGCGGCGGCGATCTCGGAGCGGAACACCGTGCGCAGCGCCGAGCGCAGTTCGGATTCATCGGTCGTCACGGGATCTCTCCGGATGGGAAACGGACGGCGGGCGGAGGCGCTCGCGCAGGCGACGGCGCGCGCGATGCAGCGTCACGCGGACGACCTCGGGAGTCGTGCCGAGGACTTCCGCGATCTCGGCCGCCGGCGCGTCGAGCCCGTCGGCGAGAAAGAGAGCCGCCGCCCACGTGCGCGGGAGCGTCGCGAGCGCGGCGCGCAGGCGCGCGGCGTCGTCGCCGAACTCGGCGTGATCGAGCGGCGACGCGTCGTCCGACGGGAAGTCCGCTTCGGGGTCGAGCGGGAGCGCGTCGGTGCGGCGGGTGCGGTCGATCCAGATGCGGCGGACCGTCGTCAGCAGGAACGAGCGCAGCGGGCGCGACGTGTCGACCGCGTCCCCGCGCGCGATGAGCCGGAGGAACGCTTCCTGCGCCAGGTCCTCCGCCGCCGCGGCGTCGCTCGCGAGCTGGCGGGCGAATGCGTGGACCACCGGCCAGTCGGCGAGCGCGGCGTCGATTCCTGCGGGGCGTCGGTCGGGCACGGGGCCTCCAGCTTCCTCACGGCCCGGGGCGCCGGACGTTAACGGGATGCGCGCCGATCGCTGGAGAAATCGGATTGGGCCTGTCACGAACGACGGCCGGAGCAACCTGCGGGATGACGAGCGCCCTGCGGCGCGAATCGGACCCAATCATCGGAGGCAACAACTTGGCTCGCATGACTTCCCGACTCTCTCTCCTGATCGCTCTCACGTCCGCCGTCGCCGGCGTCGCGACCGCGCAGACGATCCAGGCGCCGTACAGCGGCTCGTACTCCTATGTCGACCTGGGCAGCGCCCCCGGCGTGCCGGCGAACTACGGCGGCATCACGTTCCACCCGACCAACGCCAACGTGATCATGCTCGGCGGCGCGGCGAACGGCGGCGCCGGCGCGGTCTACTCGGTCAACGTGGTGCGCGGTGCGGGCAACCACATCACCGGGTTCAGCGGTTCCGGCACGCAGTTCTGCACCGCGGCGAACATCGACGGCGGGCTGCAGTTCGGTCCGAACAACGTGCTGTTCGCGACCACCTACGCGAACAACCTGCTGCACCAGATTCCCGCCGGACAACCGGGTCCGACCAAGTCGATCGACCTCACCGCGGCCGGCATCTGGCCCTCGACGGGCTCGCTGCAGATCACGCCGCCCGGCTTCGTCGGCGCCGGCAAGCTCCGCATCCTGTCCTACAGCGGCAGCACCTGGAACACGGCGACGCTCGTTCCGGACGGCAGCGGCACCTTCAACCTCAGCAACGTCGTCACCGGGCCGATCCTGGGCGGCGGGCTGGAGGGAATGATCTATCCGCCGAGCGGCTCGCCGAACTTCGCGAACTTCTCGCAGGTGCTGGTCGTGGAGTGGGGCACCGGCAGCATCGTGACCTACACGCTCGATGCGAACGGCGACCCGATCCCGGCCACCCGCACGGTGTTCATGAACGGCCTCAGCGGCGCGGAAGGCGCGACGATCGATCCGGTCACCGGCGACTTCCTGTTCTCGAC
>CAZBOK010000144.1:0-10502 GCA_964493525.1 uncultured Phycisphaeraceae bacterium
GGCGTTCATCTTCGAGGCCGCCGTGCGCCGCGAGAAGGACGGCCCCGCGAACGACCTCGCGAACCGCGTCGACGCGTACCTGACCCTGGTCCGGCTGCTGATCGAGGACCGGAGCTCGCGCGCGTCCGACCTCCGCGGTCCGGCGCGCGCGGTTCGCGTTTGCGGCCGGAAGTTCGCGCGGATTCCGCGAGACGCGCCCGCGACTGCTCGGATTGAACGAACCCGGCGCGCACCCGCGCGAAGACAACGAACGAACATCACTCCTTGATTCGGAGGTTCCCATGAAGATCCGCAAGCTCGTCCTCGCGTCGTCCCTCTTGTCCGCCGTCGTTCTGTTCACCGCGGCTTCGCAGGCCGCGTCGATCATCGGCGATTGGTACGGCACCTACACGCTCCTCGGTTACACGCAGTCGGGCAACGACCCGCCGGAAGCGTCGGGAGGCAGCGATACCGCGCAGTTGTCGATCCTCGCGAGCCACGGCTCCTCGTTCGGCAACCAGTACGTCGGCACCTGGTCGCGCAAGAACGGCAAGGCCACGGTCGACTACAGCAAGGCGCTCACGGTGATCGCGCGCGCCGACTCCGGCGACCCGAAGGCGATCTTCAAGCTCAAGATCAAGAACGTGACCGCGTCGAACGCGCACGGCATCTCGGGCAACATGGTCGAGAAGCAGCGGATCCGTTATGCCGGCGTCATGACGAAACTGAAGGCGAACGGCGTCTACTCCGGTCACCAGCTGTGACGGGAGGCGCGAACGGCTCCGGCCGACCGCGCGCATCGCAGAAGGAAACACGGCGCGCCGGCATCTCGCGGATCCCGCGAGACGCCGGCGCGCCGCTTCGGATCTGGGAGCATCGTCGATCCTTGCCCGGCCACCCGATCGACCGAGGAGAACCCGATGAAGATCCGCACCGCCGCCTCGCTCGCCGTCCTCTCCCTCTCGATGCTCGCCTCCGCCAGCAAGCCGGACGATCCGATCGTCGCTCACTGGGAAGGCACGATGTCGTCCATCGCGACCCAATGGACCGACGGCGTTCCCGATCAGAGCGACGCTGCCACGAACCCGATGTACGCCACCTTCCTCCCGAACAAGTCCGGCGACTTCCTCGGATGTCCCGGTCGCTGGAAGAGGTCGGGCAGCGAATACTCCCTCGACTGCTCCCGCGGGATGACACTCCTCGCGCAAGGGCAGTCCCTCGATCCGCACGCGAAGGGAAAGCTGAAGTTGTCGCACGTCATGCGCGGCTCCCAGGTCGAGCTCTCGGGCGACGTGGTGCAGGCGCTGAAGTATCGCGCCGGTGGACACAAGGTGAAGGCGAAGCTGCTCGGCACGTTCACCGCGGCGAAGGTCTGACCAGCGAACTGCGCACGGGAAATCGCGAGACGTCGCGCGCGCGGGTCGGATCTGGAACGATCCGAAATCCGCAACGCGGCAATCGCCGCAACGAGGTTCCCATGCGTTCTTGCTTCGCTTCGAAGTCCGCCGCGATCGTCGTCACCATGTGCGCGCTCGGCGTCGCGTCCCTCGCGGTTGCCGGCGCCGGCGCGACCGACAAGATCGTCGGCGATTGGGCCGGACACGTCGACTGCACGGACACGACGAGCGCGAACGGTCACCCGGTCGGATCCGAACAGCAGTCGCAACCGGTCGCGTGCGCGTTCCTCGCGAACGGTTCCATGGAGCTGAACACCTACGCCGGCACGTGGTCGAAGAAGAACCACCGCTATCGGGCGAACGTCTCAGAATCCACGACGCTCGCGGCGAGGGGCCTGTACCACGACCCGAAGGCGAAGTGCGTCGTCAAGCTGAAGAAGATGGTCATCGCGGGCACGGAACTGAGCGGCGACTACCGTCAGAAGATCGCCTACCACGACGGTGGCACGAAGTGGCGGACCGACGTCCGCGGCGTGTTGGTCGCGGACGCGCAGTGATCCGGCGGCGCCGCGCGCCGGCGCAATCGTCGTTCTGATAAGACGGTCGCCGATGGCCACGCTCGGCGACGGGTTGTCGGATCAACGCTACGACAAGGCGCAGCTCGACTTGATCGTCGCGCGCGTGCGGCCGCTGGTTCAGGGCGCGGAAGCGGGGAAGGTCTTCTGCACGTGGTGCCGACATCGGGAGGCCCGCTGGCGCCGTCACTTCGAGGACGGCGACGCGGGCCTCGTTCATCTGTTCGTCTACTGCACGCAGTGCCACAAGACCGGGATCGCGGACTTCCGGACCGATGGCCCGCCGCCGCCGCTGCGCCAGCGGATCCGCGAGTGGATCGCGCGGCTCCTGCACTGACCCGCGGCGCTTACTTCTTGTCGCCGCCGAGCAGGCCGCCGAGGCCCTTGTTCTTCAGCTCCTCGGCCTTCTTCTTCGCCTCGTCCACGGCGTCCTTCGCCTTGTCCTTGGCATCCTCGAGCGTGCCCTGCGCCTGCTTCTTCAACTGGTCGCCGAGCTTGCCGACGTCGCCCTTCACGTTCTTCAGGAAGTCGGCGGCGATGTCGCCATTCAGGATCTTGCCGAGGTCGCCCGAGAGCTGACCGCTCTGCGCCGTCGCGGCCATGATCGCGCCGAGGATCTGCTCGATCAGCTCGGGCAGGCCCATCTTCGTCTTGCCGTCCTCCTTGCCGCCGCTGCCGCCGAGGTCGGTGAGCTCGATCGTCGGCAGGTCGATCGTCTGGCTGGTCGCGAGCAGCGCCGACTGCGCGAGCTTCACGCGCGGCGTGGTGATCGTGACGCGACCGACGTGCAGCGCCTTGCCCGGCTTCTCGCCCTCTTCGGCCGGCTTCGTCTCCGGCTCCTTGCCGGTGCGGCGCGACTCGAGGTTCTTGAGCAGCGCGCCGATGTTCGTGCCGTTCATCGTGAACTCGAGGCCGATCTCCGGCTTCACGATGTCGATCGAGTCGATCTCGATCGTGTCCGTCATCAGCGAGCCGAGCTGCGCCTTGACCGCGATCTCGTCGACCTGGAAGGCGTTCGTCTGCTTGAACCCTTCCGGGCTCGCGATCGTGAGATCCTTCATGCCGACGGTGCCGAGGCCGATCGACGCGCTGTCGAGCGTCGTCTTGGTGCCGAGCGCCCACGTGCCGCCCTTCTCGACGCCGGTCTTGAGCAATGCGCCGCCGCCGAACGCGACGACCGCCCCGAGCGCGACGACCAGCAGGATCACGATGATCAGGAGCTTCTTCATTTCACTTCCTCTCGAATCAGCGGCGCCGCGCGACGAGAACGCCGTCGCGGACCGGGAGAATGACCGAATCGAATGCACGCGAGCGCAACAGCCTCTCGTCGTGCGAGCGGATCGCGCGCGTGTCGGCGTCGCCGCCTTTCTTCGCCACCGAACCGCCCCAGAGCGCGTTGTCCGAGACCAGGAGTCCGCCGCGGACGAGCAGACGTTCCGCGGCGCGTCCGACCATCGGATACATGCGCTTGTCGCCGTCATTGAAGATGAGGTCGAAGCGACCGGCAAGTGCGGGCAGCGTCTTTCGCGCGTCGCCGACGACGACGTCCACGCGGCCGGCGACTCCGGCCGACGCGAGGTTCTTGCGCGCGCGCTCCGCGCGGGCGGGGTCGACTTCGAGCGAGGTGATGCGCCCCTTCGGCCCGACGCCGAGCGCGAGCCACGCGGCCGAGTAACCGATGCAGGTGCCGATCTCGAGCACGCGCCGCGCGCCGGTCAGCTTGGCGAGCAGCAGCAGGAGATGGCCGACCTGCGGGTCGATGAGCGGGAGTTTGTCCTGCTTGCCGGCGCGCTCCATCGCCGCGAACGCCGGCGGCGACTTGCCGTGCAGACCGATGATGAAGCGTTCGATCGCGGGGTCGACGATGTTCACGGCGAGAGGTCTCCGCTCATCAGACGGCGCGCTCGCGGTCCGACGGATTGCGCGGACCGCGGGAGAACGCGTGGGGGAGCAGGAAGCCGAGCGGCTCGATGCGCGGCGCGCCGCGCCCGTTCGTCATCACGACCGGCAGCTCGGCGGGGCAGAACTCGGAGAGCACCTGGCGGCACGCTCCGCACGGCGACGCGACCGGGTCGCAGTCGGCGAAGATCGCCAGCGCCGCGAACTCCCGCTCGCCGTCGAACACCGCGCGCGCCACGGCGTTGCGTTCGGCGCAGACCGTCAGACCGTAGGAAGCGCTCTCGACGTTCGCGGCGAGGTGGATGCGCCCGCTTCGGCCGAGCAGCGCCGCGCCGACCTGGAACGACGAGTACGGCGCGTACGCGTGCTCGCGGGCCTCGCGCGCGGCGGCGATCAGCGCCACGACGCGATCGTCCGCGAGCGGCATCATCGATGGACTCGGCATGGAGCGCAGAGCATAGCTGCGGACCGCGGCGCCGCGGTCGCCGCTACACTTCGCGCCCGATCGTGACGCATCCCCTAGACCTCTCTCCGGACCAGTTCCGCGCCGCGTCGGCGGCGATCGTCGAGATCCTGTCGCGTCACCTCGCGACGATCTCCGAGCGCAAGGTCGCGGCCGTGCACGATCCCGAGCGTCTGCGCGCCGAGTACGACGAACCGCTGCCGCGCGCGGGCAAGGGGCTCGACGCGATGCTCGCGCGGATCGCGCAGCGCGTCGTGCCGGGCAGCATGGCGATCGGCTCGGCGCGATACTTCGGCCAGTTCAATCCCGCGGCGATCCCGATCGCGGCGCTGTTCGAGCTGGTGGTCACCGTCCTCAATCAGAACGCCGGCTCGTTCCTGCAGAGCCCGGTGATGACCGCGATCGAAGTGCGCGTGATCCGCTGGTTGCTCGACCTCGCGGGATTCCCGGCCGGCGCGTCCGGCCACTTCACGACCGGCGGGACGCCGGCCACGATGACCGCGCTCAAGATCGCGCGCGACCGCGCGGGCGCGGACGTTCGTCGGCGCGGCGTCGGCGATCTCGCGGGTCGCGCACGCGTGTACGCGTCCGACCAGGCGCACTTCTCGATCGCGCGCGGGCTCGACGTGCTCGGCCTCGGTCAGGAAGCGTTGGTGAAGATCGACAGCGACGCGCGGTTCCGCATGCGCGCCGATCTGCTCGCGACGCGGATCGCGGAGGACCGCGCGCGCGGACTCGTGCCGATCGCCGTCGTCGCGACCGCGGGCACCACGCCGACCGGCAGCCTCGATCCGCTGGCGGCGATCGCCGACGTCGCGGCGCGCGAGCGCGTGTTCTTCCACGTCGACGCGGCGTACGGCGGCGCCGCGCTCCTCTCTCGCGCGCTCGCGCCGCGCCTCGCGGGCATCGAGCGCGCCGACTCGATCACGATCGACCCGCACAAATGGATGCTGATGCCGAACGACGCCGGCTGCATCCTGGTGCGGGACGCGCAATGGCTGAAGGACGCGTTCGACGAACAACCGAGCTACCTCGCCGATTCCGCGGATCGCCACGCGATCCTCCCCGACTTCTACCGGCAGGGGCTGCAGGGCTCGCGCCGCGCGCGCGCGTTCCGCCTGTGGGCGACGCTCGAAGTGCTCGGCAGCGACACGATCGGCGCGGCGCTCGAACGCCACGTCGAGCTGGCGAAGCTCCTCGAAGCTCGCGTGCGCAAGCTCGCCGAGTTCGAGATCGTGAGCGCGCCGGACTTCGCGCTGGTCTGCTTCCGTCACGTCGCGCGCGGCAAGTCGCCCGAGCAGCAGGACGAGATCAACCGCCGCATCCAGCGCCACGTCGAGGCGAGCGGCGAGGCGTGGTTCGCGACGACGGTCTTGCGCGGCAGGAAGACGCTGCGCGTGAACGTCGAGTCGTTCCGAACGACCGAGGCCGACATCGACCGACTGCTCGCGGCGATCGAGCGCGCGGCGCGCGAAGTCAGCGGTTGATCGGCTGTTCGTTGATCCAGTGGAAGCCGCGACTCAACAGGAAGAACGAGCTCTCGTCGCGGCGCTGCAGCGTGATCTTGACCGCCTTCCCCTCGAGAGTTCCTTCGACGACGAGCTTCCCGGGCGCCGGCTCGGTGTAGGTGAGCGCGAACGACTTCGGGTCCTTGTCGGCCATCGCCGTCATCGCCTGCGTCTTCAGGGTCATCGCGTGGTGGTCGACGTCGATCTCGGCAACGTAGCCGACCAACTTCTCGTCCATCGTGCGCACTACGAGCTTGGTCACCTGCTGGAAGCTCGTCTCGGTGCGCGTGTAGCCGACGTCGATGATCGCCTGCCGCCAGCGGGTCGCGTCGGTCATGAGCGGCGGCACGATCACGCCGTCCTGCACCACCTCCTCGACCTCGTACAGCCCGTACAGCGGCGGCTTCGTGTCCGCACGGAGCTGGCCGCTCTGCGTCAGCTCGTCGCCGACGAAGCTCCACAGGATGACGCCGAGCACGAGCGCTTCGATCACGATCCGTCGCAAAGAGTGCGGAGCGAGCGGCGCCGGCGCGGCGCCGCGGTTGAGGACGAGCACGTTGACGAGGCGCGCGCCGTCGCGAGCGGTCAGTGCGCCCATGAAGAGGAGCAAGTGCGTCGAGAACAGCTTGACCGGGACGTCGAAGCAGAAGTTCAGCATCACCACGTTGATCATCACGGCCGCGCCGACGAGGGCGCCGAGCGTGGTGGTGCGCCGGAACGCGAGCAGGAGCCCCGACAGCACCTCGCCGCCGCCGGTGAAGACGTTGTACGGCGTCGAGTAGCCCATCATCTTCCACAGCAGTCCCATCGGCGAGAAGTCGCCGAAGCGCGTCGTGAGCTGCAGGAGCGTCGGCGGGCCGAACTGCGAGCGGAACACCTTCGCGAAGCCGTAGCTGAACATGAAGCAGACGAGGTAGTACCGGCAGAGGATGCGGCCGATGCTCGCGACCCGGGCGTGGCTCTTGAAGCCGAGCGGCTCCGCGATCGCGCTCCAGATGACGCAGCCCGCGACCGCGCCGGCGAAGATCAGCACGAGCTGCACGTAGTTCCACGTGGTGTCGCCGCTGCCGTTCGGCCCGATCGTCACGTTCGCGTGCAGGAACTCCGCGTGTGTCGCCGTCCAGCGCACCACGAAGTCCCAGCCCTCGGCGCACCAGCTCATCGGCTTGAACAACCACTCGAACACCTTCGAGTAGGGTTCGCCGAGCTTCGCGGCCCACTCCTGGTTGACGACGCCGCGCAGGAGCGCGGCCACGATCTGCGCCGGGAACATGCACAGCTCCTGCAATGCGTAGAGCAGGAAGTACACGAACCCGAAGCGGAACAGGACGCGGCGCGTCCAATGCCAGTGGGGCGCCGGCATCGGCGCCGCGGGCGCCGAGACCCCCGAAAGATCCGATCGCGCCCGCAGGTATTGCTCGATCCCTTCGAAGCCTTCGCTCACGGATTCTCCTGGTCCACTACGACGTCGGCCGTCCTGCCGGATTTCGCGATCACGCCTCGCGCCGGCGTCGCCCTCATCAGCGGTCGTTGCGTCCGGAGAAAGTGTCGAGCGACCGCAGCGCCGTCAACGGTTCATCGGGAACTCGTTGACCCAGTGGAAGCCGCGGTTCGTGAGCAGGAACTCCTTCGGATCGCGTCGGACCAGGCGCATCGTCGTCGCGTGACCGTCGAGCGGTCCGGTCAGCGCGAGCTCGTTCTCCGCGGGCTGCGAGTAGGCGAGCGTGACCGCCTGCGGATCCTTCACGCGCGGCGTGAGCTGGATCGAATGCGCGGTCGCGTCGATCTCGATCCCGAACCAGGTGAGCTTCTCGTCCATCGTGCGGGCGACGAACCGCTTGCTGCCGAACTGGGATTCGATGACGACCTGACGCCAGCGCGAGGCGTCGGTCGTGAGCGGCGGGACGCTCGCGCCGTCGCGCGTCAGCTCGACGACATCCCACACTCCGGCGAGCGGCATCGGCGCCTCGGGCGGATCGCGGGCGAGCAGCGCCTGCACCTTGCCGTCGGAGTTCATCCAGATGAACGCCGCCATCACGACGAGCTCGACGATGGCGCGGGACCACGAGTGCGCCGCGAGCCGTGACGGCGCGGGCGGCCGGTGCAGGACGAGCACGTCGAGCAGCCGGCGCGCGTCGGGCAGCGCGATCACGCCGAGGAACAGGAGGAGATGCGACGAGAAGATCTTCACCGGCACGTCGAAGCAGAAGTTCATCATCACGACGTTCGTCATCACCGCGATGCCGACGAGCGCGCCGAGCGTGGTGGTGCGGCGGAAGCAGAGCAGCACTCCGGACAGCGCCTCCCCGGCGCCGGCGAAGACCTCGTAGGTCGGCGAGAACCCGAGAGTGCGCCACAGGAGGCCCATCGGCGAGAAGTCTCCGTAGCGGCCGGTGAGCTGCACCAGCGACGGCTCGCTGAATTGGTGGCTCAGCACTTTCAGGAAGCCGTAACTCATCATGTAAGCGGCGACGAGGTAGCGGCACATCACGAACGCGACGACGCGGATCTTCGCGTGCCGGCGGAAGCCGAGCGGCTCCGCGATCGCGGTCCACAGTACGCTGCCCGCCAGCGCACCGACCGCGGCGAGGAAGATGTGCACCCAGTTCCACGTCGTGTCGCCGCTGCCGAGCGGCGCGGCGGTGACGTTCGCGTGCAGCCACGTCACGTGCTCCCCGGTCCAGCGCACGGCGACGTCCCATCCCTGCCGGCACCACGTGTTCGGCTTCAGCAGCGTCTCGACCACGGCGGGATGCGCCGTCATCCAGTCGTCGCTGACGAACAGCCGGACCACCATGATCGCGAGCTGTCCGACGATCGCGCAGAGGCGCTCCGAGGCGTAGAGGAGGAAGTACACGAACGCGAAGCGGAACGCGCACCGCTTCGACGGATGCCAGGCGGTCGACGCCGGGGCGATCGTCGTCCGCACTGCGAACGACGGCTCGGCGACCGCAGTCGCTTCATTCACGGCCTCTGCAGCTCCACGACGACGTCAGCGACTTTCCCGGTCTCGACGAGCACCTTCCGATTCGGAACCGCGACGTACTGCGGCGGATGAAGGGTCGGAAACGCGATCTCGTACTCGCCCGGTTCGGACAACTCCACCACGCCGTCGAGCGCGATGCGGATCATCGTGGGTCGACCCGGTCCTGTAATGCCGCCTTCGAGCCCGTGGTAGAGCGGGCCGATCGGGACCACGGCGCCGTTGTCGCGCAGCACGAACTTCACGCCCATCGTGGACGCGAGCTCGAACGTCAGCTCGTTCTTCCCCGCGACGACGTCATAAGCGTGCCGCGTGAAGCCATACGAGGTGCCCGCGGGCGCCTCGTACATCATCAGCTCGATCGATCCCGGCATCGTCGTGAAGCGGAACACGCCCGGCTCCGGCGTGGCGGGGATGACCTCGACGGTGTGGTTGACGTATCCGGCGTCCGTCCAGGTCGGGCCCCACCAGAGCGAGTCGAGCGGCGCCGGCAGTCCCGTCCGCGCGTCGCGCACGCGCGCCGTGACGTCCGCGAGCGCGCCGATGACGAGGTTCACGTCGGGGTTCCCCTCCGGCGGGAGGTCGACCAGCGCGTCGAACAGGAGCGGCAGGACCCGCACCTGGTATCGGCCGACCCTCATCGCCGGAGCGCGGAACTCCCAGGTGCGTCCGTCCGGCGCGAGACGCATCATCGCGTCGATCGGGATCTCGCGGTCCGCGCGTCCCTGCGAGTTGGTGGCGACGTTGTAGAAGCGCAGCACGACCTGCGACTCCTGCGCGAACGGCGGGAAGGTGAGCTTGCCGCCGAGGAACGCTTCGCGCGCGGCCGCCGGAGGTTCGGCGAGACGCAGCACGACTTCCTCGTCCTTGCCGGCGACGAGCGTGACCTTCGCTTCCGCGAGCGTCGAGCGCTGGTCGCCCTCCCACCACTCGCCGAGCGAGGCGGAGGCGCGGTAGTCACCGGGTGGGAGCGCGTCGATCCGCGCGCCGTCCGTCGCGTTGTCGTCGGTGATCGGGATGGTCGCGGCTTCCACGTCGGGGTTCACGCTCGCGACGTGGATCCACGCCTGGCGGCGGAGCGCTCGATATGCCGCGGGCTTCGCGTTCTCGAGGCGCACGCGGAGCGAGCCGCCGGGCGCGAGGAGCAGCTCGCGCTCGCCGGCCGTTCGAACGTCGATGTCGATGCGCTCCCACGCGAGGAGCGGCGTGCGCGCCCAGAGGGTGATGCCGCGGTTCGTCGTCCAAGCATCGTCGGGACCGGCGTCCGTGAATCCGGCGTCGGCGGCGCCGCGCACCGCGAAGCCGCGGATCTGATCCGCGGGGTCGGACGCGTCGCGCCACGACCGCAGCACGATCGGCGACACCGCGCCTTTCGCGAGCACGATCGCCTCGCGCGTGGTTTCCTCCGGCGGGCGCGCCCACGACGCCGCCCAGTAATACTGAGGCAGCGCGCGCAGCTCGACGCTTGCGAGTTCGGAGCGCGTCGCGAGGTCCTTCACGTGGATCAAAACGTCGGGGCCGTACACGCGGACCGGCGCGGACGCGGGCGCGCTCGCGGGCGACGACGCGGGGAGCGAGGTCGGTGCGACGGCGTCGCGTTGCGCGACGGAAGGCGTCGACTCGGCGGCGAGCGGGGCGGGGATCTCTGTCGACGCCGCGCGTTGCTCCGCGTGTTCGGCGACGCTCGCGTCGTCCGAG